>NZ_JBHZCN010000146.1:0-19290 GCF_042755465.1 Kitasatospora sp. NPDC059160
CGCCCACCGTGTTCGGTGGGCGCCCCGTCGGCCTGCTGGGCGGGCAAAGCCGCTTCCGCAACGCGCCAGGCCTCCGGCTGGGAAGACCAGCGGGGGCTCCCCAATTGGGGAGCCCCCGGGCCCAGCGCGTGTCCGGCGCAGCTACTCCGCGCTGCCTCCCGGCCGCACTGCCCGGAAGGCGCACTGGAGGATCTCGGCCCAGGCGGCTTCGTTGGACGCCGGCTGCTCGGTCTGCCAAGCCGTCCGGCGCGCGACGACCGCCTCGGCGACGGCCTGCGCCTGGCCGGCCAGGTCTTCCTCAAGCGGGGCGACGTCGCCGTACTCGGCGCCGGTGACGATGACGCTGCCGTACAGGAAGTAGGAAGAGCCGATGTCGAGTCCTCGCCAGGCGCTGGCCAGCGCGGTGGCTGTCAGGTTCGGCGGCAACCCCTCGTTCGCGCCGTTGCCGTGCACCCACATCAGCGCCCGGCGGTGATAGTTCCCCGGGTCGGGGCTGCCGCTCAGGCGCGTCGCGATCGCCTTGCTGCGCAGGCCGGGCTCGTCCGGCAGGTCGATCGGCTCGACCGTGGAGTCGGGGTTGATCAGAAGCGCGCTGGCCATGCTGTCGATTCTCCTCGTCAGATCGGTAGGTACTGCACTGCCGTGCCGCGCCGCACGGGCGGTCCGGGCAGCATGCGCGTCACAAGGTCCGGGCCACGTCCGCCGCCTGGGCCATGTCCGCGTCGGTCTGCGGCGTGCCGCCGCCGTTGACCAGCAGGTGGATCTCAGCCTCGTCGTGCACGGCCCGGTAGCTGGCCGTCAGCGTGGTCTGCTCCAGCGGCCCGCTGTTTTGCAAGGTCATCGTTCCGTCCTTCTCAGTCAGGGAGGAGCCGGGACACCCGGTGGTGAGCCCCGCCGCCGGGTCCTCGGCACTGACAGCGGTATCCGGTGCTACAGCTCGGTCCAGCCGCACGCGGGCCGGTCCGGATCGGCGAGAGAGCTCCACACCTTCCCGGTGGCCCCGTGCGCCTCAATGTCCTGGAGGGTGGCCGCCCCGGCGGGGACGTGCCGCAGGAAGTTGACCACCCGCGGGCTGTCGGCGGCGGCGACCTGGAGGTCCTCGATCCGGTTGCGCAGCGTTGTCTCCGAGGTCCTCTCGGACCCCGGCGTCAGCACGAACAAGACCCTGGGAAACCGCGGGTAGAAGTCCTGCCAGGCCGGCAAGGCCCCCTGCGCCTCCGTGGTCCCGCGAAGGTGGAGCGGGACCGGGGTGTACTCGAAGTACCGCGCGTACGACGTCAGCTTCGAGCTGAGCTTCTCGCTGCTCATGGTGGAGCGGTCGAGCTCGACGAACGCCCGCAGGTGCGCCCGGCCCTCCGGGGAGTGCACGGTGTACCGCATCAAGGCATCGGCCCGGATCGCGTCGGCCGAACGGTCCGAAAGCCGGTGGAACACCTCCGGCGCCCAGTCGAGCGGCCCGTACTCGTCGCCCCGCCGCCGGGCATCCCGCAGGAACGCCAGGTGCGTCCGCAGGACGTCGAGCGTGTGGGGAGCCAGCAGCTGCGCACCGGTGTCGGTCATCGACTGCGGCGGGCTGACCCGGTCCAGCAGCTCGGGAAAGCTGCCCGCCAGGGCGCGGCCGGCTTCGGTCAGGAACCAGATGCGGGTGCGGCCCGGGAAGTAGCGGGTCGCATGGTCGACCAAGCCGTCGTCCCGCAGCTTCCGCATGCGGGCGGCCGGGAAGTTGTGGTCCTCCTGCTCGCTCTCCTCCTCGCCACTGGTGAAAGGACCGAGCAGCTCGTACAACTGGCCGCTGGTCGCGAGCCGGTGCTGGTAGAGCGCGGCCAGGGCCGCACGGTCGAACGCCGCACCGTCGTGCCGGCGCTTACGGCGCTTCGTGGGGACGGCCACCGTCATCAGGGTCTCCTTCATCAGTGCTCTCTGGTGCCGGCCAAGCCAACCCCGCACACCTTGACGGATCCCTTGACGCCCGGGCTCCGCGGCGTAACAACTCGGCCTCGCAGGCGCCATCAAGGGATCAGCCAATACCTTGATGCTCCGCTGCGCCCCAGATCAGACGCGGCGTCAAGGAATCCGGCACCTTGATGCCGAGCTACTTCTGCTTGGTCCGCGGCCGACCCTGGGCCTGCTGGGCCAGGACGTCGTCGAGCACGTAGGCCGCGACGGCTGGCGGAAGGCCGAGGCCCTCGGCGAGGACCTTGACGACGCGCTCCCGCGGCTCGTCCCAGAGCTCCTGCTGCACGGCGGCCACCTTGTCGCGCTCGGCGAGGCCCATCTGGGTGTCCTTCACCAGGCGCTCGCCGGTGCGCGTCGTGAACCCGAACTCCTCAACCAGCCGGCGGACGACGACGGCCGCCGGCGTGTCCGTGGGCGCGGCCGCGAGGAGCTCTGCCGTACGGGCCACCCGCTCAACGGCGTCCTTGCGGATGGCAGCCACCTGGTTGAGGGAGCCGGTCTTGCGACCGCCGGTACGTGCCGCCCCGTGGCCCTTCGGGCGGTCCTCGTTCCAGGTCCGCACCGTGCCGCGCTCCCAGTACCGGACTCCGTTGATCTCGGTCTTCCACTCCGGCCCCTTCGTCCGCACCTTCTTCACCGCCGACCCGGCCGCCGGCTTCTTGACGTAGTCCGCCCAGGCGTCCTTGTCGGGGCGGTTGTCCGCGGGCATCGACTCCCAGGCCTCGACCCAGTCGAGGAGGTCCCCGTCGCGCTCGTCCGCAGGGTTGTTCTGCGGGTCCAGCGGGAGCACCGGGATGTCCTGCTGATCGAGGGGGAGCTCGCGCTGGTTGGCGTAGGCCTGCATCTGCTCCTCGTCCCAGATGCGAAGCGGCCGCTTGGCCTCAGGGTCGACGCGGGAGAAGCTCTTCACGCTGACAGGGAGCTTCTCCCACTGCCGCCGGCTCTGGAAGCTGGAGAAGGCAACGCCGAGAATCTTGGCGGCCCCCTCGGTGGTGACGTACTTGCGGCCGGCGGGGATCATCGCGGGCCTCCGTTTCATGATGGTTGGGGGGCCGGCACCCGACCCTGCGACGCGAGGAACGATACTACATAAAACATGCGGCGGGTAGCCGGGCTCCGCGGCGCACCCTCGGGGCGGCCCGGCCGGCCCCCGGCTCCGGTTTCGCCGTAGCCAGGTGGCGTTCTCGGTCGACATGCCGACCAGGGCATTCGCCAGGACGGTCACCGGCGGCGGCCGCCGTCGGGCCGCGGCAGGATCAGCAGGAACTCCATGCCGTCATCGGAGGGCCGGCTGCCGAAACCGGCCTGGAGCAGGTGAGCGTTCATCTCCGTCAGCACCGGTACGCAGTCCGGGGTCCGGCACAGGAGCAGGACCTTGGCGCAGTTGCCGTCGGGCGTTGGGTCCTGGGCTTGGGTGCTGAAATCGCCTGCGTGGGCCAGGTCGTCGACGTCGCAGACCTTGCCGTGCTCGTCGGTGGCCAGGATCCAGCCGGCGTCGGTGAGGATGGCCTGGACCGCGGCCTCGGTCAGTATCGGTCGGGTTGCGTGTGTCATGGGGATTCTCCTTGGTGTGCGGCCCGACGGGCCCGTGATGTGGTGGCCCGTACGGTGCGGTCGAGCGGGGTGCAGGCGGCCGGCGTTTTCGTCGACGAAACCGCCGGTGGGTGGTGGCCCGGGCCGATGCCGGTGGGGCAGGCCGGGCGGGTGCGCAGGCCGAGTGTGCCTGCGGATGCCGGCCGTGACCCCCGAGGCGCGCGGAGGTCACGGTCGTTGGTCACCGGAGGTGCGGCGCCAGCGCCGGGAGGGCGCCGGCTCCGAGGTCCCAGTGGCAGCCGGGGAGCGGGTCGTCGGCGGCGTCGAGCGCGGTGGCCGTCACCGACAGGACGCCGGCGGGGCGCCCGTCGCCGTCGGGGACGATCGCGACCCGGGCGTCCAGGAGCAGGTAGGCGCCGCTCTGGTTCTGGATCTTGCCGGTGAGCATGCGGATGACGTGCTTGGGGCGGGCCCGGTCGAGCGGCCGGGTGTCCCCATCGGTGTGGTTGCCGCAGCAGTTGCAGCCGCAACCGCAGGGGTGGATGGCACGGATGCGCACCTGGTCCTCCTTCGTTCGTTGCTGATTCGGTTGGGTAGCCGCGCCGCCCGGGCGCGAGGGTGCTCCGTTCCGGCGGCCGCCGCGCGGCCGCCAGGGGAGCGTCAGATCTGGGTGATGTCGAGGCCGATGCGCTCGACCTGCAAGGAGACAGCGGACCTCGGGATGTTGTCGCTCCCCCTGTAGGTCCGCACCCGGCGGCGTCCGGCGATCACCACCTGGCTGCCCGGGCGCAGCGCGCGGTGGGCGGCCTGTGCCGTCGTGCCCTCCAGCGAGCAGATCAGCAGCTCCGGCAGCGACGCCCCGGAGCGCGGTGGCCCCTGCTGGTCCACGGAGATGTGCATCCGGGCCACCGGATGGCCCTTCACTTCCTGGAACTCCACCGGCCGGACGACCGTCCCGGTGACCATCTCGACGGCGGGGGCGACCTCGACCTGCTCGCCGAGCTCGGGGGCGCCCAGCGGCAGCCGCATCGCCTTGCGGACCTTGCCCGCCCCGGTCTTCTGGGTCTTCTGCCGGGCCTGCTCGATGCGAGCTTCGGTGTCGGCCCGAGCCGTAGCGCGGGCTCCCCCGCAGGCCTTCGCGACCAGGCCGGCGAGCTCGGCCTCCCGCGCCAGGCCGACCGCTCCCGCCCTCTCGCCCAGCTGCCGGACGCGGGCTGCCAGGCGGCCGTACTCGCCCTCCATCTCCTCGTGGGCGAACGCCACGACTGCGGCGGCACCCCGGCGGCGCATCGTGCGGTTGAACCCGCACGACTTGCCGCGCATGCCCTCCTCCCGCTCCCAGACGAACAGCTCCGCCTCCGGCCACCCGTTCTCATCCAGGCCGCCGACCACGACGGACAGCACGCAGGCGATCCGGCGGTCGTGGAGAACGTTGAGCGGGTACTCGGCGGCCGCGCCGTGGAACGGCAGCCGGGCCGGGTGCGGTTGACCGTCCTGGGTACGGCGGTCGGGATGCAGGAAGTCGCGCAGTGCGGCCGCCGACAGCTGCTCCCGGCCGGCGCGCACGGCGGCGAGGTACAGCGCGATCGCGGCGCTCTGCCAGGGCGTGTTGCCGTACGGGGCGGCCGGGGTGGCGAGGGCCAGGTGCTCGGTGACGCCGTTGGCGCGGGGGAACGTGGCGAGCAGGACCAGCAGGGACGGGCTGTACGGGCGCACGTCGACGTGGCTGAGCAAGCTGGCCGGGACCTCGGGCGCCGCGTCGGGCTTGGCGACGGGCGGGGTGACGGTTGCGGTGGGCATGGGGCTCTCCAGGCGGGGGCGCGGGGAAGCGGGTTGAGGGCTGGACGGCGGGCCACCGCCGTCCAGCCGGGCAAGAGGTGGTGCCGACGCGCGAGCGTCGCCACCACGGCGGGGTCACAGGCGCAGGACGCCCGCCAGGACGAGCAGCGCCGGCCGGTCGCAGTGCAGATAGAGGTCCAACTCGTTGCGGGTGGGGAGCAGACCGTCGGCGTTGTAGATCGCCCAGCCGAGCTCGCTGATGAAGCTGTGGAGCAGCATCCGGTTGTCGCCGAAGCGGAAGTACTGGTCCTCCTCGGGCCACCGCTGGTCGAGGTCGAGCTCGGAGACGGCGGCTCGGGTCGGGGCGCCGTCGGGGAGGTGGAGGTTCCAGGCGTTCACCTGGGCCTGGTGGAGCGCCGTGAAAGCGCGGGTGATGGCGGCAGCCACGAACGGGTCGCGGCTCTGGCCGTCGTGGTCGATGTGCAGGGACTGGGCCAGCGCGTGGGTGCGGATCAGCTTGTCCGGGGGTGTGATCAGAACGGACACGGTGCGGTCCTCCTTGCGGGAGCGGGTTGAGGGGCAGGCCGCCCGACCTGCCGACATGAAAAACGATACCACATAGAACACGCCCATGGGGATTGGTGTGTGCCTCGGAGTCCCTGGCCCAGGCCGCCGCCGCGTGTTTGCCGGCGGCGGCCCGGGGGATCAGACGGCCAGGTCGAACCTGGTCAGTGCCGCCCGGATCCGCTCGGCGAACCAGCGGGCCGCGTTTACCGAGACGGCGTTGCCGATCTGCAACGTCCGCTCCTCCAGGTTCCCGTGGACGATGTACTCCGGTGAGAACCGCTGGATCTGCTTCATCTCGTCGGACGTCAGCATCCGGATCAGGCAGTCGTCCACCTCCGGCGCCGGCCACACCAGGGAGTGGTGCGGCTTGGTCGCCAGCGTGGTGAGCGGCTCCGCCGTCGTACGGGGGGCGTTCTTGCGCCCGTTGGGGATGATCAGCGCGTGGTGGCGGCCCTGGGCGGCGAGGACGGGAACCGCCCCGCGGATGGATACGGCGGTGCTGTTGTTGCGCAGCATCGCGATGTGCGGGTCCGCCCCGAACCGCTGGAGCCCGACCGCGATCCGGGCCCGGGTCGAGGCCGCGTACGGCTTGAACACCTTGTGCCGCGGCTTCCCGTCGCCGACCCGCCGGCCCAGCAGGTTCCAGTCGATGACCTCCGCGACGGCGCGGACGTGCGGGATGAGCAGCTGGTGGCCGCACCTGCGGTTGGGGCACCGGTAGTTGTACTGCTCGCCCCACTTGCCGATCTTGCGGCCCCTCGGGTTGTTCCACACCTGGCGGGCGCGCACTGGGCCGCACTCCCGGCAGTCGGCCGCCGGCCGGACCTCCAGGTTCGGCTTCGGGGTCGCCGTCCGGGTGAACACGATGTAGATCCGGTCGCGCAGCTGGGGAGCCAGGACGTTGGAGTCGTCGCCGAGGTGGGCGGAGGAGGCGCAGACGATCTGGTGTCGGTAGCCGAGACGGTGCCACCCCTTGAGCCACCAGTCGAACAGCTCCCAGTCGGTGGCGAACTCGACCACGTTCTCCACGAACACGGCGTCGGGCCTGTGCACCTCCGCCCACGCGATCATGTCGAGCGCGGTGGCCCGGGTGCGCTCCCAGGTCTCCGGCTTGGCGCGGCCCTCGTCGCCCTCGACCTGGAGGTCGAGCTCCAGCTGGCCGCGGGTGCGCTTGCGACCCCCGGCGAGCGCGATCTCGGTGCAGATCGGGGAGCCGGCCAGGATCCGGGTGCGCGGCATGCTGCGCTTGTTGGTGTTGCTGATGTCGATGCGCCGGTGCTCGACCGTCGGGTGGTTCGCGACGTGGGTGCGGATCGACACCGGGTCGTGATTGGCGGCCAGGCGGCAGGTGTACCCCGACTCGGTGAAGCCGGTGGTCGTGCCGCCTCCTCCGCAGAACAGGTCGGTGAAGTCGAGATCGCGGTCGTGGCGGAAGACGGGTGCCATGAAGTCCTCTGCGGGTGAAGAGCGGGTTGAGACGCCGCCGGCCGCCAAGCCGGGGCGTCGAAAGGGGCAGCGGTCCGCCGCCGCAGGGCGGCGGACCGGGGTCGAGCGCGGCCGCCCTCGTTCAGTCGACGACCGCAACCTCGTCTTCGGCGGCGTACTCCACTTCGTCGCCGGAGGAGAAGGTGACGCGGACCCGCCCGTTCGGGATGTCCACGACGTCATCCACGAGGTAGGGCAGCTCATCGCCGTGGAGCACGATGCGGTCATTGCGCCGCAGGGAGGCTGCGGTGACGTTGATCATGGGAATCTCCTTCGCGCCGCCTCTGCGGCGGGGACGGGACCTTGCGTATCGCCGGCGTCTGCAACCGGTGGCGCCGACTGCTAGCCGGGGTGCGGTGAAGGGGGCCGGCCGCCGCCGCATGCGGTGAAGCGGCCCGGGGTCGGACGCAGGTGGCTCAGCCGTCCAGCAGCTGGACCAGCTGCCCCCGCAGCTCGTCGGGGAGCGCGGTGTTGTTGAGCACCTCGCGCAGGGCCGCCAGGGTGCTGCGCAGTGCGGCCGCCTCGCGTTCGTGCCGCCCGGGGTCGTGGGCGGCCAGGGCCTCCCGCAGGAAGGCGGGCCAGGTCTGCGGACGCTCCAGCTCCGGGGCGTCGACGAAGGCGCAGTGGCCGGGGTCGGCGGTCTCCAGGCGCACGGCCTTCAACTGGCCGTTGGCGAAGGTCAGTCGAATCCCCGTCAGCGGCTCGCTCTCCCCGAAGGCGTTGATCACGGGAGAGCCGTCCTCGACGGTCAGATCGAGGTCGACCTGGACGCGGGTTCGGCAGGCGGTGACGGTGTTGCTGGGCTGGTCGCTCATGGTGGGTCCTCCGTTGAAGCGGGTTGAAAGGGGCGGGCTGCCGCACACGCCCCGACGTGAAGAACTATACCACATAAAACATGAACCCGCGATCCATCCCGTCTTCTCCGATCCCGGCCGGCGCCCGCTCCAGAAGCCGGCCGCGGACCGCAAAGGGCCCGGCCCGGACCGCACAACGCGATCCGGGCCGGGCAAAGGGAAGGTCGGCAGCAGGAACTAGGCGGCCAGCGCCACGTCCGCCTCCCGCGCCGCCTCGTCCATCTCGGCGGGCTGCTCCTTTGACGCCTCGGGCTCCACCTCGGCCGCCGACTCGGCGGCCAGCGGCTCCACCCCGTCGACCTCCGTGCCCACGGCGGACTCCACCTCGACGGACAGCTCGTCCGCCGCCTCGGTCCCGCCAGCGGACTCCTGGTCGGCCTGCCCGGTCAGCTGCGCCTGCGCCGCAGAGGCATCCGGCTCGCCGCCGCTCCCCTCGACCAGGGCGACCATCGCCGCCTCGATCTCGGACAGCTTGTACGCCAGGTGATCGCGCATGAACACCAGCAGCTGCACCACGGCGGCGCCCGGCTTCTCCCACACCTTGTTCGCGTTCATCACGCGGGCCTCGAAGGCGGCGAAGATCTGGGCCAGGATCAGCTTCCCCGAGCTGGCCTCGCCCATCCGGGACTCGGCCTGCTCCAGCCAGACCGTAATCCGGTCCTCGTCGTCCTCCTTCTTGCCGCTCTCGCGGGTGACCGACTCCGGAGCCCCGAGCAACTGGGCCATGAGCCGCCGGTTCGGGCTGGTGACGAACTTGGCGTACCAGCCCGGCATGTCGCAGACGATCCGGCGGACCAGCGCCCACGACGCGCCGCTCGGCTTCTCCTTGAGTGCGGCCTTGAGCGCGGCCCGGCGGACGGTCGTCGCGGCCTTGAATGCCTCGTTGTTGCTTCGGACGAGCCGGACGGCGGCCCGCGACTCCTCGGCCGTAGCCGGACCACCCGACTTCTCGGCCGCCTTCTTGCTGAGCTGGTGGCCGTTCTTCTTCCAGTCCGCGCACACCAGGACCGCCTCACCGTACTCGTTGAAGAAGGCGCGGCCGGGGCAGTCCTTGACGTGGTGCTCGGGGTCGACCGGGTTGCCCATGCCGCTCATCAGGTCGGTCAGCAGGCGCATCTTGTCGCCCCGCCACTCGTACGGCCGGTCGACCTCGGGCACGCCGTCCGCCCGCAGCGCCGCCAGACGCTCCTTCCGTAGCCGGGCGGTCTCCTCCTCCTGGAGCAGGCTGGCGATGGCGTGGTCCCAGTGGCCGTAGCCGCCACCCTCGGCCGCGTCCTTCGCCGCCGCCTCCTTCAACCGGCGCGAAGCCCCCCGCAGGTGCTCGACCGTGCCGTACTGGGTCGTCTGGACCAGGTCGAAGTCGCACTCGGCGGCCTCGTCGAACGTCTTCGCGTCCAGCGCCACGGCCCCCTTCGCGGCAGCGAACTGCGCGTCGGTCAGGCCGATGCTGCGCGCGGCCTTCTTCCGCTGGGTGGGGGTCATGGAGAACGCGGCGAGCTGCGCCGCCGCCTGGGCCTCGTCCCGCTTGGTCATGGCCTTGCGGTGGGTGTTCTCCACCAGGGACCTGGTGATGGCCTCCTTGTCGGCTCCCTTGAGGTCGTCGCGCACCACGATGGGCAGGGCGAGCCAGGAGGTGTGGTCCTCCTCGGCCTTCTTGACGGCCTCCTTGCTCGACAGCCAGCGCTGCTGTCCGGCCAGGACGCCGAACTCCGGCGCGGGCTTGCCCTCCTCCGTCAGCTTCTCGATCTGCTCGGGCGTCAGGGGGCGGACGATGACCGGGGTGTCGACGCCGTCCTGGGCGACGGAGTCCAGCATCTCCTGGGTGGGCAGCTTCTCCTCGGTGCGGACGTTGCAGGGGTCGAGCACGAGCGTGCGGGGGTCGACCTCCATGAACCGGAAGTTGCGGACGATCATGCCCGTCGCCGGGCGTGCGGGGGTCTTGGACTTGGTGCGTGCAGACACGGGAGTGTGCCCTTCTTCTTGGTTGGATAGCGGGTTGATCCGGCCGAGCCGCCCGGCCCGTCCGTTGTGAACAACTATACCACATATAACGTGCAGCATGGAGTGTGGTGAGCCGCATTCTTCCGGCTGGCGGCGCCCGCCCGGGCCGGAGTCCCCTGCGGCCGGCGGCGCACCGGAGATCCTGGCCGGCCTTGTGGGCGGGGTGGGGGAGTGGTTGATCTACGCGCGTAGGCAGATGCGGCGCAGGGGGTGGTCACCCCGGGCTTGACCCGGGGTGACCACCCGACATCTAGGTGAGCAGGCGCGGTGCCAGCACGCGTACCGCCTCGACGACGGCCGCGACCAGGTGGCGCGGCGCCAGTGTGGCGTCAGACAGGATGTCCAGCTGGCCGTCGGGGTCTGCGGAGTCCAGGGCGTCCAGGGTGGCGCTGTCCTCCTCGTCGTCGCAGGCCCAGCTCCGGGCCTCCTGGACGAGGGCCTCGATCAGCCCCAGCGCCGCAGCGTTCGCGTGATCCGGGCCGGCGGCGGCAGCCGTGGTCACGAGCAGTTCCTTCCAGGGAGGGAGCGCGCCGACGGAGTGCCGGACGGAGCGGGGAGGGCGGAGAGGGGCGCCGTCGCGTGGACGTGCATCCGGTAGAGCGTCCGGAGCCGGACGGCCAACTGCGGGGTCGGCTGCGGCCGGCCGCAGATCGGGGCGGGAGTGAGCAGGCTCCGGGCCCTGACCGGAAGGCGCCAGTCCGTCCGCAGCCAGCAGCCCCCCGGGTGGCGGGGGCAGGCCGTCCAACGGGCCGCGAAGCCGAAGGGGTGGAGAGCATGCACCAGCAGGTCGTTGTGCCCTCCGGAGCCGTACTGCTGCTCCACGGTGCCGAGCGGGCCGTCGAGGACCCAGGTGCCGCTGCCGAGTTCCACGCCACGGTGCACGCGGATCTCCTCGTGCAGCGTCAAGGCCGGCAGCGGCGACCACCGCGCCGCGTGCACGGGCCAGACGGTGACTTCTCGGCTGCCGCCGGGGCGGTCGTGCTCGACGGCGTACCCATGGCGGTGCAGTGCGGTGGTGACGGCGCCCGCGGCGGCTTCGTGGTCGGTGGTCAGGGTCCAGTGGCCCGACGGTCCGGCTCTGCCTGTCACCAGGCCGGTGGTGAAGTGCCGGAAGCCCGGGTGGCGTTCGAGGTCGAGGGCGGCGTGGGCGAGCGCCGTGATGCGGGCGGGGTCGAAGTGAGCGGGAGGCATCGGCTTCCTCGGATCGGGGCGGGTGGCCTCGGGCGACGCCGCGAGGCAGGCGGTTCAGTGGTGGGCGGGTGGTGGTGGTGGCCTTTTCCAGGCCAGTTCGGCGTGGATCTGGGGGAGTGCGTGGTGATGGTCTCCAGTGCGGCGCCGGCGGCCGGGGGCCGGATGTCCGGCATGGTGGCGGCCGGGACCTGCGGGCCCGCGGCCTGCTCGGGATGGTGCCGTTCGGGAGCAGGGGCGGCCCCGCAGGTGTGCCGGGTGGTCAGGTCGCGAGGGCCTTCAAGGCGGGCAGGACCTCGGCGGCCGGCAGCGGCCGGAAGGCGAGGCGGACGGAGGGGCCCCGGTACACGCAGGCCCGGTGCACGGTGCCGGTGCGGTCGGCGCGCTGGATGCCGCACTGCACGTGGTCGTCGGGGAACCGCAGCCTGCTGGTGTCGACGTCCGCCAGGCTCGGGGATCGGGTGCCGTCGGCCCTGACGTAGCGGTCAACGGGGCCGAGCAGCGCGTTCACGAGGCGGTCGGCGGCAGCGGTGGTGAACTCGCGTCCGGTGACGGTGGCGATGCCGTCCTTGAGGTGGAGCAGCAGGTGGCCGCCGACGTTGGCGGTGAGCAGCTGGGCGCCGTCGCTGCGCCGGTGGGGGCTGATCATCAGCTGCGGCAGCGCGGCCAGGGCCTGCTGGACGTCGCCGGAGGCGGCGGAGGGCATGTGTGTCTCTTTGGCTGGAGTGCGGGTTGAGGACGGGCGCCGCCAGGCATCCCGACATAAAGAACAATACCACATAAAACCTGCTTCAATGGGCTGGGCTCCGTCCCGCTGTCACGAGGTGATGGCCTCCAGGTAGGGAGCGCAGCCTGCGGCGAGGGGCTGGTGGTACTCCGTCACCCGGGCAGCGAGGTGGGCGCGGACCGGGCGCGGCGCGCACCTGGCCGCCTCGCCGACCCTCTCCGCCCAGTCGTGGTGGTGCGGGTCGCCGGAAGGGCCCGAGTCGAGCAGGTAGAGCCGGACCGGCGGCCTGGTGGCGGCGGCGGTGGTGACCCCGGGGGTGCGCGCGGAATGGACCAGGCGCCGGCCCTGGTAGATGCGGACGTAGACCTCTCCGGCGTCATCGTCGTGGTCGACGACGACGTGGAGCGGCCGACGGGGGCGCGGACGGCGGCCAGGCACAGCAGGGCGCCGAGCAGGGCGGTGACGGCGAGGACGATCATGGGGACCTTCTTCTCTGGTGGTGGTCGGCGAGCAGCTGGGCATCGTGGGCCCGGCGGGGAGCGGGCTGGGCCGGTGATCGGCGGGGTGCAGGCGGTGCACCGGGGCGGGCCCGGCGGACTGGCCGGCGGTGCGGTGCGGCCCGGGCTCCTCGACGGGGCCTTCGTCCCCGGGGCGGCCGGCGCCCGCCCGGCCGTCCTTGGCCGGGGCGGGCACCGGCTCTGCGGCCCGGACCACGAGGGTGCGGGCCGCAGGCAGTTCGGGGGACGGGCTACTGCTGGTAGGCGGCGATCAGCTGGCGGACCTCGGCCTCGCTCTTGCAGCCGGGGTGGCGGTTGGCGCTCGGCGGGTTGCCGTTGCGGCCGCGGAGGTGGCTGTAGTGCTTCATGACCACGGCCCCGCACAGGTCGCAGCGCAGGAGCCAGAGGTTGTCGGAGCCGGGGTAGCCGCTTAGGGGCGTCCAGTGGAACTCCGTGACCCTGGCGATCGCCGCAAGGGCGCTGTCCCGGTTGCGCTTCTCGTCCATCCGCGGGTGCAGAAGCGGTGCCGGGCCGTACGGGCTGGGCACCTCGGCCACCGTGTCGGTCAGCGGGACGGCCTGGATCCGGCCGTTGACGAACTCGTTGGCCAGCCAGTCCGCGGCCTTGTCCTGGCCCTTGGAGCCGACGGCGGGGCGGCGCACGTTGTGCACCTGGCCGTTGTTGTCCTCGGCCAGCCAGTCGCGGTGCCATCGGGAGACGTAGCCGAGCAGTCGCGGTTCCTCCGCCGCGCCGATGATCACGGGGCGGCGGCATTGGTTGTTCGGCGCTCCGATGCGGTACGCCAGGGTGGTCGTGGTGGTGCTCATGGAGTCAGGTCTTCCTTCGGGTGGAGTGCGGGTTGACGGCGCCCCGGGGGCCTCCCCGGAGCGTCGGGCGGTCGGGCGGCGTCGGCGCGGCCCGTGCGGGTCAGGCGGCACCGCGGTGGTCGAGCGTGCAGGTGCGCGCCGTGACGCTGGTGTTGTTGTATGGCGCGTACTTCTTGGCGGCGGCCTTCGCGTTCTCTTCGGACGAGAAGCAGACGGTGGTGCTGCCGCGGCGGCTGATGGCGTTGGAGAACGTCAGCCGCGGGTGGGCGCCGTGCGGCAGCTCCACCAGTACGGCGGTGGTGCCCGCCGCCTCGTCCGCGCTCAGCCCGGCGTCCATCGCGCGCAGGCGCAGGGACTCCAGCTGGACGGTGGCCTTCGCCAGGTCGGCGGGGCGCGGCTCGACGGCGATCTGCCGGGCGAGTTCCTTGGCCCAGTCGGCCAGGTCCAGCAGGTCGGCGACGGCTGCGCCGGGCCGGGTGCAGGCGACGCGAGCGGCGGAGGCCGCGAGCAGCATCAGGCCGTTCTCCGGGCCGGTCAGCCGGGCCACGGCGCCGCGCAGCAGGCTGAGGGCGTAGGCGGTCTCGTCGTGCTCACGCACGCCCGGCCGGGCCAGGACGCGCCGGGCGAAGGCGTCGGCGGCGCGGCCGCGCTCCGCAGCGAGGCGGATCCGAAGGGCGGCCCGGTCACCCGCGACGGGCCTGCGGGCCAGGCGCCGGGCGATGTGGGCGATGTCGTAGAGGGTCTCGACGTCGCGGTAGACGTCGGCGGCGGTGCGCTCGGGCATGGCTGTTCCTCGTGGTGGGTGCGCGGTGGTTGCGGCGGAAGCGGTGCGGGTCGCAGGCCCGGGCCGGTGGTAGGCGGCGGCGCCGGGTCGCGCTGGCCGGTGGTCCGGCTCCGGGCGATGGTCGGCGGCCGCCGCCGGGGCGGCGGGCCTGCCCGCCGTCAGCTCTCGCGCGAGTCCGGGCCGGGCTGGCGGGGGATGCGGCCCTTGGCGCTGTTCTCCGAGCTGGTGCGCGGCCGGGGAACCGTGGGGATGGCGCGCTCGCGGAAGTCGTCGCCGGTGCTGCCGTTCTGCTGGGACATGCCTGCTCCTTGGTGAAAGGCGGGTTGATTCGGGCGGGCCCGCCCGGGCCCTTCCGACATGGAAAACATTACCACATGGAACGTGCAGAATCGAGTGTGCCAAGCCTCTATCCACCCGAACGGCGCAGCTCAAAGGCCACGGGACGGGCCGCGCACCCCGCACTCAGGCCGCTACCCGCTCCTCGGCCCCGCCGCCGCCGAGCGCGCCCAGCATCCACGGCGCCCCCGCCAGCAGCACCGCGCACTGCCGCCACGACTCCCGTACCGCAGCAGCCACCGCCACCGGATGCTCCCGCACCTGCCCGAACACCCCCGCCGACGGGTACAACCCCGTCCCCCTCTCCCAGGTGACCGCCCACCCCGGCCGCTCCTTGTCCGCAATCAGCGTCGGCGCCGCCACGTACGACTCCTCCACGATCGGGAACACCCCCTCCTCCCGACTCCTCGTCACCACCCGCGCGATCCCCCCGGGGCCGCCACACACCCCCGTCTCGGCCAGCCGCGCCGCATACCCCAGCACCGCCAGCGCCTCCCCGCGCGGCATCGGTGCCAGCGAGAGGACCGACCGCCACGTCGTCCCCTTGCGCACGCACCGCGGCCCGGGCGAGTCACACCGCTGCTCCGGCAGCTTCAAGCACGCCTTGCACCTCGGCCCCGCCGGCTTCCCCGCCCTGCACGCCTCGCACCGCGGGCCGTGCTGCTCCTTGCAGCTTTTCGAGCGGCCCTCCTCGATGACCCGGCGGACCTGGTAGACCGTCCACGGCATCGCCGCCATGGCGGCCTCGGCGATCGCCAGCACCTCGGCGTTGCCGGAGGCCGTCAGCTCCCGGCGCAGCGAGGAGCCGGAGTAGAGGGTGCACAGCGGGTT
This sequence comes from Kitasatospora sp. NPDC059160, assembly GCF_042755465.1. NCBI lineage: Bacteria > Bacillati > Actinomycetota > Actinomycetes > Kitasatosporales > Streptomycetaceae > Kitasatospora > Kitasatospora sp. NPDC059160. The sequence goes on from NZ_JBHZCN010000146.1 coordinate 15,366, forward strand.
GAGCGCCTCGGCCATGTACTCCAGCACCAGCGCCTTGGCGATGGAGCGCGGGAAGAGCGCGGCGCGGGCCATGTGGGCCTTGATCGAGCCGGCGCTCACCGGGAACGGGCACATGGTGCAGTAGCTCTTGGGCCAGGTGACCCCGAAGCGCCCGTGCAGGTAGTCCAGCAGGTGCGGCCGGTCCCACCCCCACTCGATCAGCGGGTAGCGCGGGTGGCGGTGCGGGCTCGCGAAGGTGCGGTCGCGCTCCGCGCGGGAGCGCTCCAGCGCGTCGAAGCCGATCCAGTGGCAGAACCGCCCGTTGATGTTCTGCCCGAACCACAGGTCGAGCACCTCGCCCTTGAAATTCTGGCTGCACAGCCTGCGGCCGGCCTGGTACATCGGCAGGGTGCCGGTGACCCGAAGCTCGTCGCCCAAGGTCCAGGGCCCGCGCGCGACGATGCGCTCGGGGCTGCGGGTGTCCGACAGCACCACGATGCCGTCCCGGGCCAGCGACGGCCCGCCGCGGGCCACCTGGACGTAGCGGACCTGACGGGCACGCAGCAGCGGCAGCACGTGCTCCTCGGCCAGCGCCAAGGTGTCCGGCCACTCCTCACCCACAACCGCTGTGACGACGATCAAATCGGACAGGTCGGCGCGCAGCCCGTAGCGCACCGGGTCCTCCAGGACCCGGACCAGGATCGCGGTGGAGTCGGCCCCCAGCCCCCAGCAGAGCACGGTGACCCCGCACTCGCAGGGGCCGCCGGCGGCGAACTCGGGGACGGGCGCGGTGAACATGGCGTTCTGCATGGGAGACCTCGGGGAAGCGGGTTGAACCGGCCCGGGGCGCCAACCCCGGGCCGGACTGGTACTGCTGCGCTCGCGGTACCGCGGGATGCCGTCCCGTACGGGAATCGCGAGCCGTCCGGCCGAGCGGCCACCAGCGGCACGCGGGAGGTCATCGGGCCGAACGGCGGGGGCCGGTCAGCCCTGCTGCTCGGCGCCGGGGTGCAGCGCGGCGCGGACGGCGCAGCCGGTGACCTCCTCCAGGAGCCGGGTGCGCTCGGCCGGATCCTCCTCCAGCGCGATCCTGCGCACGACCGTCTCGGGCACCACGACTTCGCCGCCCCGGTCGCAGCCGCCGGTGAACGTGCCCACGCCGCTGGCGTGGGTGACGATGAGCCCGGGCTCGCCCTGCTCCTCCTCCGTCCAGAGCTCGAAGGCCAGGCCGGGCAGGCCGGTCAGCGCCTTGGCCAGGGCGAGCACGGCGTCCTGGTCGCCGAAGTAACCGGTGAAGTCGCCGGTCGGCGAGCTGGGGGTGTTCGACTCGTCCGGTTCGAGGTCGAGCTCGCTGAGCGCCTCGCTGATCTGGGCGCGCACCTCCGTGGTGTCCGGTGCGGCGTGGATGCGCAGGCGGAGGTAGTTCTCGTGGTTGGACATGGGTGATCGCTTTCGTGGTGGTCGGGGTGGGCGTGGGCGGGCCGGATGGGTGCGGCCATGCGGCCGGGCCGCCGGACGCAGGGGGTCGGGGCCGCCCGAGACGGAGGCCCCGGCGCGGGGTCAGTCCTGGTCGGGCAGGATCAGGGGGTTCGTCTGGTCGATCGCTTCGACCAGACCGGCGCGGGGCGCCTCGGCGTCGACCAGGGCGGCGATCTTCTGGGTGAGGATCTCGGGGACGGCGTGGCGGGCACCGAACCCGTGGCTGTGGAACGGGTGGCCGCTGGCGCCGAAGTGCGAGTCCACCGTCCAGCCAGCCTTGGCCGCCAGGCGCGACAGGAACATGGCCTCCGGCTTGGCCTGGGGGGCGTCGGTCAGGCGGAGGCGGGTGTACAGGCCCACGATCGGCCCGTCGATCCATGCCTTCTCGCGGCGCTCGGCTGTGACGAACAGGGTCGTCGTCCCGTCCTGGCCGGTGATCTCGATCGGAACGAGCTGCTGGTGCTCGGACATGACGGCTCCTCGGGTGAGCGCGGGTTGATCCGGGGCGACCGCCAGGTCGCCCCGTCACAAGAAACTATACCACATCAAACATGCTCATGTGGGCGTGGAAACCCCCTTCCCGGGGATGATGGGCGACTCCTCAGGCCCGGCGGCGAACGGGATCAAGGTCTCCCACGATCCCGCCGTGCGGTCGAGCAGCGGGAGCAGCCAGGCGTTCGCCGCCAGCAGCACCGCGAGCCGCGCCAGGTGCCACCGGTACGCCTTGGGCATCAGCTTGTCGTACCGGAGCAACTGGAGCTCACCGAACGACAACTGGCCCTGGCGCTTGCGCAGCACCGGCATGCGGTTCGCCACCATGCCGACCCTGATGTCGGGCCCGGCCGCGATCAGGTCGGACGCGGCCTGGTCCACGTAGCCGGCCTCCTCCAGCGCCGCCAGGTCCGCGAACACGTCGGCCTGCGGATCGGTCGGCAGAATCAGGTAGTCCTCGGTCCCGCCGCGGCTGAACCGGTAGAACAGGTTCGCCGGCGTCCCGAGCCGCGCCGCAACGTCCTTCACCCGGCTGACGGCCTTGGTGTAGGCGTAGAAGCGCACGTGCGGGGCCGACTCGGCGATACGCCACCACGCCTTGGTGTACTCGGTCGAGAAGAAGTCGCCGGAGTCGTGAACACGGACGGCGGCGCCACCGCGGTACCGCCGGTCCCGCAGCTCCTCGACCATCCACTGCTCCCACAGCTCCGGCATCTCCTGCACCATCTGCAGGTTGCCGAGGTGGCTCGCGGCCACGTCCGGGAACCGCTTGTAGGAACTGCCTGGTGCGTAGGCGAAGCACATGGCCGCGCAGACGGACGCCTCCGGACACGTGTTGAACCAGCTCCCGTCGGCGCGCTGAACCACCCACGCCGGCAGGGTCCACGTGAAAATGCCGTCCCGGGCCAGGTCGGAGTTGCCGCCGCTCAGCAGGAAGGCGCGCGGCTTGGCAGGGATGTCGAAGAGAGTCAGGGCTTCCATCGTGGCGCTCCGGTCGAGGGGCCCGGGAAGGAGCGGCCTCGGCGGCCCCTCCCCGGGGATCTGGTGGTCGGTCAGCCCTGGCGGGCGGGGATCGCGGTGGCGGCGCCGCGCAGGAAGGCGACAGTACCGGCCGTCGTGCGGCCCCGGGCGTCACCCCAGTTCCACACCGTCGCGCGCAGGTACGCCTGCGCCCCGCTCCTCCACCAGTGCGGCACCACGACGGGACGGCCGTGGACGTGATCGGCCAGGACGATCAGCGCGGCGTCCACCAGGGCGCCCCGCTGCTCCCGTAGGAGCCCGCGCCGGGCGCGCACGGCCGCCGCCAGTGCATGGGTGACCGTGGCCGGGCCGGTCCACGGAGCCTGCGCCCACTCCCGCCCGCCCTGGTGCAGGCCCACCAGAGCCAGGTGATCGGCGGCCGACTCCAGCAGAGCGGCCACCGCCGGGTGAACCCGCGCGGGGCTGCCGCTGCGCCCCGGTGCCTCGGCGGGCGCGGGCCGGACGCCGAGTTCCTCGACCCGGCTCCAGGGGCGGCGCAGCGCGCTCGGGTCGCCGTCGGGGGCGGTGGTGGTCTCGGCGTACCGGCCCGCGTGGTCGTTGATCCGCATGGTCGCGGTCCTGCTGGCCCGGTTGGCGCGGGCGACGACGCTGTGGCCGCCGGAGGTCACGCCGAAGATCAGCCCCTGCGTCATGGCCTCGGCGGAGAGGGCCTGCACGTCGGCGGTGAAGGTGTCGGCGGCCGTGAGGGGGCCGAACGGGCGCTTGCGGGTCACTGGACTTCCCTTCGGATGAAGCGGGTTGAGAGGGGTGGCCGCCCGGCCGCCCCGTCGTGAAAAACTATACCACATGAAACATGCTCGCATGGAGGTGGCGCCCCCCGTTCCACGCCGGGCCTCGGTGGTTTCGTCGGCCACACGAACGTGGCCCGGGGTCCGGGCGGGACCCCTCCGCCGGTGGGCGGGGCCGCGGAGGCCTCCACTAGCCGCAGGGCGGC
>NZ_JBHZCN010000147.1:0-19271 GCF_042755465.1 Kitasatospora sp. NPDC059160
CCAATGCGCTGCATTGGGCTCCCTCCTCCGCCTTGCGATGCACGCACCCCAACGCCGCCCCGCCCGCCCTCCGGGCGAACGACGGGAGTTCGGCGGCAGGCCGTATAGCGTGACCGCCATGCTGACGATCGCGCACCTCAGTGACATCCACCTCGGCCAGGTCCACCGTCGGGACGGCGGCAAGCGCGCCCGGCGGCGGGCCGAGCAGGTGATGGCGTACCTCGACGCCCTGCCCGGCCCGCTGGACGCGGTGCTGGTCACCGGCGACCTCGCCGACCACGGCTCGCCCGAGGAGTACCGCCAGGTCGCCGAGGTGCTGGCGTCCCGGCACCCGGTGCTCACCTGCCCCGGCAACCACGACGTCCGGGAGCCGTACCGGGAGGTGCTGCTCGGCGAGGCGCCGTCGACGGACCCGGTCAACCGGCTGCACCGGCTGCCCGGCGTCGACGTGCTGATGCTCGACTCCTCGATACCCGGGCAGCACGACGGCCTGCTGGCGGACGCCACCCTCGACTGGCTGGACGACCGACTCGCCTCCGGAGAGCAGGAGTCGCCGGCCCTGGTGGCCTTCCACCACCCGCCGGTCGAGCTGCACATCCCGAGCGTGGACCGGATCCGCCAGTACGGCGAGGTCCGGCTCGCACGGGTGCTCCGCCGCCACCCCCGGGTGGCCGCCCTGCTCTGCGGCCACTCCCACACCCCCGCCGCGACCACCTTCGCGGGCCTTCCGGTGCTGGTCGCGCCCGGCGTGGTGTCCACCACCACCCTGCCCTGCGAGGGCGGCCGCGGCATCACCTTCGACCACCCGCCGATGCTCGCCTTCCACGTCCTGGACGGGGACTCCCGGCTCACCACCCACTACCGGATCGTCATCTGACGGTCCGTCGGCCCCCGCCCGGCCACGTGGTCGGCGCCTGCGCCTGCGGATGCTGCGGCGACGGCGACGGCGGCGACCGGTAGGGCTGCTGCGGCGCGCTGCCCGGCCGGGGGAACGGGCGGGGCGCCAGCGGTTCGGGGGCGGCCCGGCTGCCCGCCATCGGGTGCGCGGAGTTCGGCCCGCGCATCCGCTGGGCGGCCACCTGGCGGGAGATCAGGATCTCCAGCAGGCACCACATCGTGCCGAACACCCCCAGCCCCATCGCCATCAGTGCGGGTGTCATCAGCCAACTGCCCGCGTACGAGGCCAGGGTCGCGACGACCACGCCCACCAGCGTGAAGGAGAGGCAGAGCACCGCCCGGACTGCGGCGGAGCGCACCTCGTCGGGCAGGCGGCGGCGACGGCGTGGCGCGGACATCGGGCGACCCCCAGGCGCGGATCCGGTGCTGGAACGGGGAACGGGCGCACACGAATTGCGCCCCCTTCACCTCACTCTGCCCCCGCCGAACCCGGACCATGCGTCCGAATCCACCGAACTGCCGTCAAACCGTGCCATCCGGGCAGGCGGCGGCGGGAGCTCACCCCAACTGCTGGTCGAGCTCCTCCAGGGCGCCGGTGACGATCGTCCGCATCGCCCGTTCGGCGTGCGCGGCGTCGCCGCCGCAGATCGCGTCGGCGACCTCCCGGTGCAGCCTGATCGCGTACGGCTCGGGCTGATGGGGCATCAGATGGTACTCGGTCCGGCCGGTGAGCACCGCCCCGACGGTGTCGCCGAGGTGGGCGAACATCTCGTTCCCGGAGGCGCGCAGCACGAGGGCGTGGAAGGCGATGTCGTACCCGAGGAAGGTGGTGAGGTCGGCCTCCCGGGCGGCGACCGTCAACTCCACGGCCAGTGAGCTGAGTTCGCGCCGGTCGTCGTCGCTGGCGTGGCTCGCGGCGAGCGCGGCCGCGGCCGGTTCGACGGCCACCCGCAGGGAGCCGAGCGAGCGCAGTTGGGCGGGCCGGTCGGCGCCGGCCAGTCGCCAGCGGATCACCATGGGGTCGAAGACGTCCCAGACCGACTTCGGCTGGACGGTGATCCCGACCCGCCGGCGGGACGCCACCAGGCGCATCCCCTCCAGGACGCGCACCGCCTCCCGGACGACCGTCCGGGACACCCCGAACCGTTCCTCCAGGTCCTCCGCGCGCAGCACCGCGCCCTCGGGGAGCTCCCCGGACGCGATCGCCGGCCCGAGCTCGTCAAGCACCCGGCCGGGCAGCCCCTGGATCTCCATCCGCCCAGGGTAGACGGCCGCCCCCGCGCGGCGCGCACCGCCCTGCGACCTACCCCACACTCTAAAAGTATGACGATTTGGTTTCCGGCACTTGAATACGTCATATCTTTGAGGCGATAGTGGCGGCCTGCAACGAAGGAGCACCACCGATGGCTCTCAACGTCGAGAACCGCGCCCTCCCGGGCACCCCCCTCACCGTCGTGGTGATGGGCGTCTCCGGTGTCGGCAAGACCACCCTGGCCCGCCTCCTGGCCGACCGCCTCGATCTCCCCTTCGCCGAGGCGGACGAGTTCCACCCGCCGGCCAACATCGCCAAGATGTCCGCCGGCACGCCGCTGGACGACCGGGACCGGGAACCCTGGCTGCGCGCCATCGGCGCCTGGCTCGGGGAGCGCACCGAGTCCGGCGCCGGCGGCGTGGTCACCTGCTCGGCGTTGAAGCACGGCTACCGCGACATCCTGCGCGCGGCCGCCCCGGCCGCCTTCTTCCTGCACCTCAGCGGCGGTCACGAGCTGGTCGAGGACCGGCTCTCCCACCGCACCGGCCACTTCATGCCGTCGTCGCTGCTCGGATCCCAGTACGCCACCCTGGAGCCCCTGGGTGCGGACGAGCGCGGCGCCGTCCTGGACGTGGGCCCGTCCCCCGAAGAACTCGTCGAGATGGCCGTGGCGCTGCTGCGGCCCGTCAATGGAGACCTCGCGTGAGTATTGCCCCCACCCTCCTGGCGGCCGCCCCACCGGCCCTGCCGCACACCGGCAGCGACTCCCAGCTGCTGATCGCGGTGCTGCTCAGCATCGGCGCGATCGTCCTGCTGATCACCAGGCTGAAACTGCACCCGTTCCTCGCCCTCACGCTCGGCTCCGGCCTGCTGGCCGCCGTCGCGGGCGTCCCCTTCGACAAGCTGCTGAGCAGCTTCTCCACGGGCTTCGGTTCCACCGTGGCCAGCGTCGGTCTGCTGATCGGCCTGGGCGCGATGCTCGGCAAGCTGCTCGCGGACTCGGGCGGCGCCAACATCATCGCGGACACCGTGCTGTCCCGGACCGGCAACAAGGCGCTGCCCTGGGCGATGGCGCTGATCGCCGCCGTGCTCGGCCTGCCGCTGTTCTTCGAGGTCGGCGTCGTCCTGCTGATCCCGATCGTGCTGCTGGTCGCCCGCCGCGGCAACGTGCCGCTGATGCGGGTCGGCATCCCGGCCCTGGCCGGCCTGTCGGTGCTGCACGGCCTGGTGCCCCCGCACCCGGGCCCGCTGGTCGCGGTCGACGCGCTCAAGGCCGACCTCGGCATCACCCTGGCGCTCGGCCTGCTGATCGCCGTCCCGACCCTGGTCATCGCCGGCCCGCTGTTCGCCCGGGTCGCCGAGCGCTGGGTGGGCCCGCTGGAGGTCCCGGCCGCCACGGCCCCCGAGGAGACCACCAGGTCCGAGCGCACCCCGTCGTTCGGCGCGGTGATGGCGACCATCCTGCTGCCCGTCGTGCTGATGCTCGGCAAGGCCCTGGCCGACGTGGTGATCGACGACCCGAAGGCGGTCGGCCAGCGGGTCTTCGACTTCATCGGCTCCCCGCTGATCGCCCTGCTCGCCGCGACCCTGCTCGCCATGCTGACCCTCGGCAGGGCGGCCGGCTTCGACCGGGCCCGGATCTCCGACACCGTCGGAAAGTCGCTCGGCCCGATCGCCGGCATCGTGTTCATCGTCGGCGCCGGCGGCGGCTTCAAGCAGACCCTGATCGACGTGGGCGTCGGCAACGCGGTGAGCGAGTGGTCCGGCAAGTGGCACATCTCCGCGCTGCTGCTGGGCTGGCTGATCGCCGTGCTGATCCGCCTGGCCACCGGCTCGGCGACGGTCGCCACCATCACCGCGGCCGGCATCGTGTCGCCGCTCGCCGCGAACATGTCCTCGACCCACGCGGCCCTGCTGGTGCTCGCGATCGGGGCCGGCTCGCTGTTCCTGTCGCACGTCAACGACGCCGGCTTCTGGCTGGTGAAGGAGTACTTCGGAATGAGCGTCGGGCAGACGCTCAAGTCCTGGTCGGTGATGGAGACGGTGATCTCGGTGGTCGCGATCGCCCTGATCATGCCGTTGAGCCTGATCATCTAGCGCGCCCGGCGCGCCTTCGCCCGCAGGGGCGGCACCCGTACCGTACGGGTGCCGCCCCTGCGGCGTTCGCGGTCAGTGCCCGAGCAGCCCCGAGAGCACGGCCGTGGTGGCCGCCAGCAGCTCCTCGGCCGCCGCGCCGCCGGCCGCCGTACGGGCCAGCACCCCCTCGCGCGCCGCCAGCACGACCGCCGCCGTCCGCCCGGCCCCGGCTCCGGCCGGCACCAGCTCGGGCAGCACCCGTTCCAGGACGTCGGCCAGCGCCCGCGCCACCGTCCGGTCGTGCGCGGCGAGCTGTTCGGCCAGCTCCGCGGACCGGGCCGCGACCAGCCGGAACTCCAGGAACAGCAGGATCCACCCGCTCTCCGCCGGCTCGACCCGCAGCAGCGCCTCGACCAGCAGCCGGGCCCGCTCCGGCGGCGCGAGCGCCTCGCAGGCGGCGGCGAGCCGCTCCAGCTCGGTGATCCGCCGGGCGGCCTGGTCGTCGAAGAGGGCCAGCAGCAGGTCCTCCTTGCCGGCGAAGTTCGAGTAGAAGGCCCCGCGGGTGTACCCGGCGGCGGCGCAGACGTCCTCGATGCTCGTCCGCGCGAAGCCGACGGAGAGGAACAGCTCGCTCGCCGCGGCGAGCAGTCGGGCCCGGGTGTGGACGCGCCGCCGGGGCGGTCGGGGAGCGGCGGCTTCGGTGGGGGGTGGGTTCACAGCAGCACGATACATGGTGTATTCAGTACGAGTCGTATTCAATACGAGCCGTACTGAACCACGCGCGGCCGAAGGAGCCGGACATGACCCGCCTGCTGATCACCAACGCCCACCTGCTCCACCCCGAGGACGGCACCCGCACCGACCCCGGCTGGCTGGAGGCCGCCGACGGCCGGATCACCGCCACCGGCACCGGCCGCCCGCCGGCCGCCACCGAAGCGGTCCGGGTCCTGGACGCACGGGGCGCCACCGTGCTGCCCGGCCTGATCGACGCCCACGTCCACCTGCTGGTCACCTCGCTCGACCTGCGTGACGTCGCGAACTGGACGCCCGGCTACGCCACCGTCCGCGCCCTGGCCGAGGCCGAACGGATGCTGCGCCGCGGCTTCACCACCGTCCGCGACGTCGGCGGCGCCGACCACGGCATGGCCCGCGCCCTGGCCGAGGGCCTCGTCCCCGGTCCGCGCCTGCTGCACGGCGGCAAGGCGCTCTCCCAGACCGGCGGCCACGGCGACCTGCGCCCGCTCGGCGACGACTCGCTGCCCTGCTGCGAGGCCCGCCCCCACTTCGGCCGGATCGCCGACGGCGTGGACGCGGTGCGCGCCGCCGCCCGGGACGAGTTCCGCAAGGGCGCCCGGCACCTCAAGGTGCTGCTCTCCGGCGGCGTCGCCTCCCCGCACGACGAGATCGCCGCGGTCCAGTACAGCGAGGAGGAGATCCGGGCGGCCGTCGAGGAGGCCGAGAACCACAACCGCTACGTCACCGTGCACGCCTACCACCCGCGCGCGATCGACCGCGCCCTGCGGGCCGGCGTGCGCTGCGTCGAACACGGCAACCTGCTGGACGGCACCACCGTCGCGCTGCTGCTGGAGAAGGACGCCTTCCTGGTCCCCACCCTGGTCGCCTACGAGCGGACCGCGAAGCTCGGCGCCGCCTCCGGCCTGCCGCCGGCCTCACTGGCCAAGCTCGCCGAGGTCCGCGACCGCGGCCTGGAGGCCCTGGAGCTCGCCCACCGCGCGGGCGTCAACCTGGTCTACGGCAGCGACCTGCTCGGCCCGCTGCACCACGCCCAGCTGGAGGAGTTCACCCTGCGCGCCCAGGTCCAGCCGGCCCTCGACGTGCTCCGCTCGGCGACCACCACGGCGGCCCGGCTGCTCGGCCTGGCGGGGGAGATCGGCACCCTCGCCCCGGGCGCGCACGCGGACCTGCTGGTCGTCGACGGCGACCCGCTGGCCGACCTCACCGTGCTGACCCGCCCGGAGCGGCACCTCCGGCACGTGGTCAGGGCGGGCGCCGTGGTGTGAAGACGCGGGCGGGCGCCCGGGGAAACCCCGAACGCCCGCCCGCCGTACCGCAGTTACGCGTCTACTTGTTCCCGCGCTTCGCGAGGCTGTGCCTACTTGTTCCCACGCTTCGCGAGGCTGTGCCTACTTGTTCCCACGCTTCGCGAGGAAGGCCTCGACCTCGTCCCGGATCTCCGGGGTGTCCAGCCCGCGCACCGTCATGGTGGTGCGGCGGCGCAGCACGTCGTCCGTGGTGTACGCCCACTCGTTGTCGGCCGCGTAGGCGACCTGCGCCCAGACGTCCGGGCCGTCGGCGTGGATCGGCCGGCCGAGCTCCGGGTTCTCGTCGATCATGCGGGCGATGTCGAAGGACAGGGTGCCGTAGTGGCTGGCCAGGTGCTTGGCGACCAGCGGCTCCATCCGCGAGCCCGGCTCGCGGTCGATCAGCAGCCGGTGCGCGACGGCGTTCGGCGCGCCGACGCCCGGCAGCGGGACGGTCGGGGCGATCGGGGACATGTCCTCGGCGAGGCCGGTGCCGGGCACGTGGGCCAGCTTCTCCAGCACCGCGCGGCCGATGTGCCGGTAGGTGGTCCACTTGCCGCCGGAGACCGACAGCATGCCGCCGCGGCCCTCGGTGACGACGGTCTCGCGCTTGGCGGCGGCGGTGTCACCCGGGCCGCCGGGCAGCACGCGCAGGCCGGCGAAGGAGTAGGTGATCAGGTCGCGGTCGAGGTGCTCGTCGCGGATCGCGTGCGCGGCCTCGCCCATGATCTGGTCGATGTCCGCCTCGGTGGCCCGGACGTCCTTCGGGTCGCCGGTGTACTCCTCGTCGGTGGTGCCGAGGAGGACGTGGTCCTCCCACGGGATGGCGAAGGAGACGCGGTACTTGTCGATCGGGATGGTCAGCGCGGCGCGCCACGGCGAGCGGCGCTTGACGACGACGTGGGCGCCCTTGGAGAGGCGGATCGACGGCGCGGCGCCGGCGTCCTCCATCGTGCGCAGGTGGTCGACCCACGGGCCGGTGGCGTTGAGCACCAGGCGGGCGTTCACGCCGAACTCGCTGCCGTCCAGGCGGTCGCGCAGCTCGGCGCCGGTGACCCGGCCGCCGGTGAAGCGCAGACCGGTGACCTCGGCGTGGTTGAGGACCACGGCGCCGGCGTCGACGGCGGCGCGCACGGTCATCACCGCGACGCGCGAGTCGTTCATCTGGTGGTCGCCGTAGACGGCCACCGAGCGCAGGCCCTCGGTGCGCAGCGCGGGCACCTGCTGGGCGGCGTGCGCGGCGGTGGAGACCCGGCCCATGCCGTCGCGGAAGGCGGACAGCGCCGAGTAGAGGAACACGCCGGCGCCGAGCTTGGCCGCGCCGTGCGGGCCGCCCTTGTAGACCGGCACGAAGAAGGTCAGCGGGTTGACCAGGTGCGGGGCCACGTCGGTGGAGAGCGCGCGGCGCTCCTTGTGGTTCTCGGCGACGAGCTTGACCGCGCCGGTCTGCAGGTAGCGCAGACCGCCGTGGACGAGCTTGGAGGAGGCGCTGGAGGTGGCGCCGGCGAAGTCGCCGGCGTCGACCATGGCGACCTTCAGGCCGGCCTGGGACGCGGTCCAGGCGACGGCCGTGCCGAGGATGCCGCCCCCGATCACCAGCAGGTCGTAGGTGGCCTTGCCGAGCAGCTCACGGGTCTCGGCGCGGGAAGCGGTGCGGCCGGCGGTGCGCTCGGCGCCCAGGGTCGGGATGGTTGCCATGGTGGTTGTGTACGGCGCGCTGTTCCGGCTGCGCCGTTACTCCTCTCGGGTGCGGTGCGGCCCCTGCTGGAGAGGCCGGTCGGCCCGGTGCGGCGGGCCGGTGGAACACGGTTGCGCCCGGTGCCGGAACAGCGGGCGGCCGGCCGGGGCACGGGGCCCCGACCGGCGGGTCGGTCAGTTGGTCTCTTCCTCCTCCACCCAGCCCATGGTGCGCTCCACGGCCTTGAGCCACTTCTTGTACTCGCGCTCCCGGGTGTCCTCGTCCATGCGCGGGGTCCACTCGGCGGCGCGGTGCCAGTTGGCCCGCAGGGTGTCGAGGTCGTTCCAGAAGCCGACGGCGAGACCGGCCGCGTAGGCGGCGCCGAGGGCGGTGGTCTCGGCCACGTACGGGCGCTCGACCGGGGCGTCCAGGACGTCGGCGATGTTCTGCATGAGCAGGTTGTTGCTGGTCATGCCGCCGTCGACCTTGAGGGCGGTGAGCTCGACCCCGGAGTCCTTCTGCATGGCGTCGACGACCTCGCGGGTCTGCCAGGCGGTGGCCTCCAGGACGGCCCGGGCCAGGTGGCCCTTGGTGACGTACCGGGTCAGACCGGCGATCACACCGCGGGCGTCGGAGCGCCAGTACGGGGCGAACAGGCCGGAGAAGGCCGGGACGAAGTAGGCGCCGCCGTTGTCCTCGACGGTGTTGGCGAGGGTCTCGATCTCGGCGGCGGTGGAGATGATGCCGAGCTGGTCGCGCAGCCACTGGACGAGCGAGCCGGTGACGGCGATCGAGCCCTCCAGCGCGTAGACCGGGGCCTGGTCGCCGATCCGGTAGCCGACCGTGGTCAGCAGGCCGTGGTACGAGTTGACGATCTTCTCGCCGGTGTTCAGCAGGAGGAAGGTGCCGGTGCCGTAGGTCGACTTGGCCTCGCCCTCGTTGAAGCAGGTCTGGCCGAACAGGGCGGCCTGCTGGTCGCCGAGCGCGGCGGCGACCGGGACGCCGGCCAGGTCGCCGACGGCCTCGCCGTAGACCTCGGCGGAGGAGCGGATCTCCGGGAGGACGGTCAGCGGCACGCCCATCGAGTCGGCGATCTTCTCGTCCCACGCCAGGGTGTTCAGGTTCATCAGCATGGTGCGGCTGGCGTTGGTCACGTCGGTGACGTGCTTGCCGCCGTTCACACCGCCGGTGAGGTTCCAGATCACCCAGGTGTCCATGGTGCCGAACAGGATGTCGCCGGCCTCGGCGCGCTCGCGCAGGCCCTCGACGTTGTCCAGCAGCCAGCGGATCTTCGGGCCGGCGAAGTAGCTGGCCAGCGGGAGGCCGGTCTCGCGGCGGAAGCGGTCCTGGCCGACGTTGCGGCCCAGTTCGCGGCAGAGCGCCTCGGTGCGGGTGTCCTGCCACACCAGCGCGTTGTGCACCGGCTCACCGGTGTTCTTGTCCCACAGGACGGTGGTCTCGCGCTGGTTGGTGATGCCGATCGCGCGGATGTCGTCCTTGGTCAGGCCGGCCTTCTCCAGCGCACCGCGGACGACCGACTGCACCCGGGTCCAGATCTCGGCGGCGTCGTGCTCGACGTAGCCGGGCTGGGGGAAGATCTGCCGGTGCTCCTGCTGGTCGACGGAGACGATCCGGCCGTCGGCGCCGAAGATGATGCAGCGGCTGGAGGTGGTGCCCTGGTCGATCGCGGCGATGTAGTTACCGGTGGAGGTCATGTGGAGGGTCCTCGGCTCAAGTTCGGGGGTTACGGGGTGGGTGGGCCTGACACGGACGTTCGTTACCCGTACGTCCGGTCAGTCCCCGTGCTCGGCGGTTTCCAACCGGGCCTTTAGAACAGGGCGTTGTAGACGCCGCCGGCCGCGAGGCCGCCCAGGATCGGGCCGACGACCGGGATCCAGGCGTACGACCAGTCCGAGCCGCCCTTGTTCGGGATCGGCAGGAAGGTGTGGGCGATGCGCGGGCCGAGGTCGCGGGCCGGGTTGATCGCGTAGCCGGTCGGGCCACCGAGGGAGAGGCCGATGCCCACGACGGTGAGGGCGACGATCAGGGTGCCCATGCCGCTGTCGCCCAGGCCCTTGGTGGTGCCGAGGGTGAGGATCGCCATGCAGAGCACGAAGGTGCCGATGACCTCGGTGATCACGTTCTGGAGCGGGTTCCGGATCTCGGGCCCGGTCGAGAAGATGCCGAGGGTGGGCTCGGTGTTGGCCTGGAACTGGCCGAGGTAGGCGAGCCAGACCATGACGGCGCCGATGATCGCGCCGAGCAGCTGGGAGCCGATGTAGAGCGGCACCTGGCTCCACTCGCCGGTCTTGACGGCGATGGCGATGGTGACGGCCGGGTTGAGGTGGGCGCCGGACTTGGCCCCGGTCATGTAGGCGGCGATGAGGACCGCGAAGCCCCAGCCGAAGGTGATCGCCAGCCAGCCGGCGTTGAAGGCCTTCGACTTCTTGAGGGTCACGGCGGCGCAGACGCCGCCGCCGAGGAGTATCAGGGCGGCGGTGCCGAGGGTTTCGCCGACGAAGACGTCGCCGTTGGAGATGGCGGACACAAAGACTCCCTTGTCATGGCCCGAAGTGCGGGTGGGGGCAGGTGGCCGGTGGATCCCTGTGCGGGTGAGCGCGCCGTGGGAGTGATCTTCCCGGCCATCGTTCGACAATGTCGACCGTCATGCGGAAGCTTCCTCCCCAGGTCGGCCCCGCGTCAAGGCGGGGTTACGCAGCTGTGACCCTTCCCTCGGAAGGTCCCCCGAAGTTACCCAGCGGAGCGGCCCGAATCGGGGCAAAACGCCAAGGCGCGGACAGGCTCACCGCCCGTCCGCGCCTCAGCGTGACGAATCGACCGCGTTGCTCAGAACCGCCCGGCGCCCAGGTCGCGGGAGATCGCCCGCGCCGCGCTGCGCACCGAGGCCACCAGCGAGGGCTTCACGAAGCCGTCCTCGCAGACCCGCTCGACCGGCCCGTTGATGCACACCGCGCCCACCGGGTTGCGCCGCCGGTCCTGGATCAGCGCCGCGATCGAGGCCACGCCGTCCCAGGTCTCCTCGATCGAGTCCGCCCAGCCGCGCTCGCGGATCAGCGCGCACTCGGCGTCCAGGTCGCTCGCCTCGGTCAGCGTCCGCACGGTGTACGACTCGTACGGACCGTCGCCCAACTCCCCGCGCGCGACCGGGTCGTAGGCCACCAGGACCTTGCCGATCGCGGTGCTGTGCAGCGGCTGCATCGAGCCGACCTCCAGCACCTGCCGGGTGTCGTCGGGCCGGAACACGTGGTGCACGATCAGCACGCCCTGCTGGTGCAGCACCCCCAGGTAGACGGTCTCCCCGGCCGCCCGGGCCAGGTCGTCCGCCCAGACCAGCGCCCGCGCCCGCAGCTCGTGCACGTCCAGGTAGCTCTGTCCCAGCCGCAGCAGCTCGGCGCCCAGCTGGTACTTGCCGCTCTCCGGGTCCTGCTCGACGAACCCCTCCTGCTGCAGCGTGCGCAGGATGCCGTGCGCGGTGCCCTTGGCGAGGTCCAGTGCCGTCGCGACCTCGGACAGCCCCAGGCGGCGCTCGCCGCCGGCCAGCAGGCGCATGATCGCGGCGGCCCGGGAGAGCGACTGGATCGGGCCGGGCATGGATACCTCCGGACGACAGGCGGTCGACATTGTCGACCGCAGTGGTGACGGGACGAGTCTGCCAGGCCGCCGTCCGTCCGTGCACCTTCCCCCTCGGTAACCCGCGCTCGACCCGGTGTTAACCTTCCGCGCCCGCTACCCTTCCACCCCGCTGAGCAGCCCGCGCCGCACCGACACCTCGGCCGCCAGCGCGGCGATCCCGTCGGTGCCGACCCGGCAGCAGCCGCCGACCAGCCGCGCGCCGTCCGCCAGCCAGCCGCCCACCCGCGCCGAGCGGAAGGTCGGCTCCCCGCGCCAGTCCCGGCGGTCCGGGTCCCAGTGCTCCCCGCTGTTCGGGTAGACCACCACCGGCTTCCCGGTCACCTCCGCGGCCACCGCCACCGCCAGGTCCGCGTCCCGCGGAGTGCAGCAGTTCACACCCACCGCCAGCACCTCGTCCACCTCCGCGGCCAGCGCGAACGCCTCCTCCAAGGGCTGCCCGGCCCTGGTCCGGCCGTCCGCCACGCTGTACGACAGCCAGGCCGGCACCCCCAGCCCGCGCACCAGCTCCAGCAGCGCCCGCGCCTCGTCCGCGTCCGGCACCGTCTCCAGCGCCAGCACGTCCGGCCGGGCCGCCGCCAGCACCTCCAGCCGGGGCCGGTGGAACGCCACCAGCTCCGCGTGGTCCAGCCCGTACCGGCCCCGGTACTCCGAACCGTCCGCCAGCACCGCCCCGTACGGGCCGACCGAGGCCGCCACCCAGCGCCGCCGGCCGCCCGGCTCGGCCCGCGCCGCCTCCCGGGCCAGCTCCACACTGCTCGCCAGCAACCGGGCCGCCGCCGCGTGCCCCACCCCGCGCCGGGCGAAGCCCGCGAAGCTCGCCTGGTAGCTCGCCGTGATCGCGACGTCGGCCCCCGCCGCGAAGTACGCCCGGTGCGCCGCCACCACGGCGTCCGGGTCGTCCGCGAGCAGCCGCGCCGACCACAGCGCGTCCGACAGGTCGTGCCCCGCGGAGGCCAGCTGGTTGGACATCCCGCCGTCCAGGACCAGCGGGCCGGCCGCCAGTGCCGTGGCGAAGTCCGGCGGGGGAGCAGTGGGCATCTCGGTCTCCTCGGGCGCGGTCGTTCCTGGTCACAGCCTAGAAGCCGGAGCCCCCCGCCGACCGGGAAAACCGTTTGCCGCCGGGGAACGGAGTCGTTACGTTGTGCTCATCCCGAGAACGACAGCACCAGGTGCCCCAGGGGCGCGGAGAGGAGCCGGCGATGGCAGCGGACGACGCGTCCCCCCAGCCCGCCGCCGGGCCCACGGCCGAGCAGGAGTGGCTCGCCGCGTACGACCCGCGCGCCTACGCCCCGATCGCCGTCACCGTCGACGTGGTGGCCCTGACGCTGCGCGGCGGCCGGCTGCACGTGCTGCTGGTCGAGCGCGGCGCCCCGCCCTACCAAGGCTGCTGGGCGCTGCCCGGCGGCTTCCTGCGGGCGGGGGAGGAGGGCCTCGACGAGGCCGCCGCCCGCGAACTCGCCGAGGAGACGGGCCTCCAGGGCGTCTCCGAGGCCGAGGCCGCGCTCTGCCGCCTGCACCTCGAACAACTCGGCACCTACGGCGCCCCCGAGCGGGACCCGCGGATGCACGTCGTCTCCGTCGCCTACCTGGCCTTCGCCCCGGACCTGCCCGACCCGCAGGCCGGCACGGACGCCGCGGCCGCCGCCTGGCACCCGGTGGCCGATCTCGACCCGGCCCCGCGGCCCCCGGACCGCGCCCCAGCCGCCGGTGTGCCCGCCGACACCCACGGGGGTGGCGTCGACGGGCACACCGGCCCCCCGCCGGTCGCACCGCAGCCGATCCGGCTCGCCTTCGACCACGCCCGCATCCTGGCCGACGGCCTCGACCGGGTGCGCGCCAAGCTGGAGTACAGCCCGCTCGCCACCGCCTTCCTGCCCCACGACTTCACCATCCCCGACCTCCGCGCCGTCTACGAGGCCGTCTGGGACGAGAAGCTCCACCCCGGCAACTTCCACCGCAAGGTCCTCTCCGCCCCCGGCTTCGTCGAGAGCACCGGCACCACCACCCAGCGCGGCGGCGCCCGCGGCGGCCCCCGCGCCCGCACCTACCACGCCGGCGGCGCCCGACTGCTGCACCCCGCCCTGCTCCGCCCCGCCCGCGAGGACGGCCCGGGCCCCGGCGCATCCGCCACCGACGACCGGCCCCGCTGAGCCCCGGGCTACCATCCGCCCATGACCACCGACGAAGCGACCCGCACCACCCACCGGCCGTTCTCCCACTGCCACTTCTGCGGCACGCCGTACGCGCCCGGCACCGACGGCTGGCCCCGCACCTGCCCCGGCTGCGCCGAGATCAGCTACCGCAACCCGCTGCCCGTCGCCGTCACCGTCCTGCCCGTCACCCGGCCCGACGCCGAGCCGGCCCTGGTCGTCATCCGCCGCACCATCGAACCCGGCTACGGCGAACTCGCCTTCCCCGGCGGCTACATGGACTTCGGCGAGAGCTGGCAGCAGGCCTGCGTGCGCGAACTCGCCGAGGAGACCGGCATCCTGGCCGACGCCGCCGACGTCCGCCTGATCCACACGGCCTCCGACCCCAACGGCCGCTTCATCATGCTCTGCGGACTCCTCCCCGCCCGCCCGCTCGCCGAACTCCCGCCCTCCCTCCCCACCGACGAGACCGAGGGCTGGCTGCTGGCCACCGCCGACACCGCGCTGGTCTGGGACTTCCACAACGGCATCCTGCGCCGCTGGTTCGACGGCGAGTTCACCCCCCGCTGAGGGGCGGCCCGCCGAGGGGTGGCGCAACGCCCGGCCGACCCTGGCGCGGCGGCCGCTCGCATGGCATGGTCTGCACCGACAGCCCAACCGGACGGGTTGGCCACGAGCTCACCCGTCCCCACCACCGGCCGGGAGACCACCACCGTGAGCACCCCAACCCAGGACCAGCCGCTCTGGCGCCCCAACCCCGCTCGCGCCGCCGCCACCAGCCTGGTCGCCTTCCAGGCCTGGGCCGCCGAACACCACGGAGCCCCGGCCGCCCCGCTCGCTCCGGCCGCCGACGACCAGCAGGCCGCCCAGCGCTACGCGGACCTGCACGCCTGGTCCACCGCCGACCTCGACCGCTTCTGGACCGCGGTGACGCAGTGGTTCGACGTCCGCTTCACCGAGGCCCCGGAGGCCGTCCTCGCCGACCCGGCCATGCCCGGCGCCCGCTGGTTCCCCGGCGCCCGCCTCAACTACGCCGAGCACGCCCTGCGCGCCGCCGAGGACGAGGCGAACGCCGACCGCCCGGCGATCCTCCACCTGGACGAGACCACCGAGCAGCCGGCCGCCCTCAGCTGGTCCGAACTGCGCCGCCAGGTCGGCTCGCTGGCCGCCGCCCTGCGCGCCCGCGGCGTCCGCCCCGGCGACCGGGTCAGCGCCTACCTGCCGAACATCCCGCAGGCCGCCGTCGCACTGCTCGCCACCGCCGCCGTCGGCGCCGTCTGGACGAGCTGCGCCCCCGACTTCGGCGCCCGCAGCGTCCTCGACCGCCTCCAGCAGATCGAACCCGCGGTCCTCTTCGCCGTCGACGGCTACCACTACGGCGGCAAGGACCACGACCGCACCGAGGTCGTCGCCGAGCTGCGCCGCGAACTCCCCAGTCTGCACACCGTGGTGCACGTCCCGCTGCTCGGCGCCCCGGCCCCCGAGGGCGCCCTCCGGTGGGAGGACCTGGTCGCCGAGGACGTGGTGCCGGTGTTCGAGCCGGTCCCCTTCGACCACCCGCTCTGGGTCCTCTACTCCTCCGGCACCACCGGCCTGCCCAAGGCCATCGTCCAGAGCCAGGGCGGCATCCTGCTCGAACACCTCAAGCAGGCCGGCCTCCACCTCGACCTCGGCCCCCGGGACCGCTTCCTCTGGTACACCTCCACCGGCTGGATGATGTGGAACTTCCTGCTGGCCGGCCTCCTGGTCGGGGCCACGATCGTCACCTACGACGGCAGCCCCGGCCACCCCGACACCGGCGCCCTGTGGTCCGTCGCCGCCCGCACCCGCGCCACCGTCCTCGGCACCTCCGCCGCGTACGTCATCGCCAGCCGCAAGGCCGAGCTGCACCCCGGCCGCGAACTCGACCTCTCCGCCGTCCGCTGCATCGGCACCACCGGCTCCCCGCTCCCGCCGGACGGCTTCCGATGGATCTACGACGAGGTCAAGCAGGACGTCTGGCTCGCCTCGGTCAGCGGCGGCACCGACGTCTGCTCCTGCTTCGTCGGCGGCGTCCCCACCCTGCCGGTGTACCTCGGTGAGATCCAGGCCCCCTGCCTGGGCGCCGCCGTCGAGTCCTGGGACGTCCAGGGCCACCCGCACACTGACACCGTCGGCGAGCTCGTCGTCACCAAGCCGATCCCGTCGATGCCCACCGGCTTCTGGAACGACCCCGAGGGCACCCGGTACCACGACAGCTACTTCGACACCTACCCCGGCATCTGGCGCCACGGCGACTGGATCACCGTCACCTCCCGGGGCACCGTCGTCATCCACGGCCGCTCCGACTCCACCCTCAACCGCCAGGGCGTCCGGATGGGCTCCTCGGACATCTACGAGGTGGTCGAGCGTCTCCCCGAGATCGCCGAGTCCCTGGTCATCGGCCTGGAGGAGCCCGACGGTGGCTACTGGATGCCGCTGTTCGTCGTCCTCGCCCCCGGCGCCGAACTCGACGACGACCTCATCGGCCGCATCCGCACCTCGCTGCGCACCGAGCTCTCCCCGCGCCACGTCCCGGACGAGGTGATCGCCGTCCGCGGCCTGCCGCACACGCTGACCGGCAAGCGCATCGAGGTCCCGGTCAAGCGGATCCTCTCCGGCACCCCGCTGGAGCAGGCCGTCAACCCCGGTTCGGTCGACAACCTCGACCACCTGCGCTTCTTCGAGCGGCTCCGGGTCGACCGCCAGGCCTGACCGACCCGGGCGAACGCCGAAGGGGCGCCCCCACCGGTGCGGTGGGGGCGCCCCTTCAGCGTTTCCCGGGTCCTACTCTTCCCGGTCCCGGCTCCTACTCGCCGGAGAGCACCTGCTGCGCGGCGGCCCGCGCCTCCTCGGCGCTGTCCGCGGCCCGGGCCGCCTCGGCGGCCCGGCGGCACTGCGCCAGCGTGTACTTCGCCAGCGTGCTCCGGACGTAGGGGATCGAGGCCGAGCCCATGGAGAGGCTGGTGACGCCCAGACCGGTCAGCACCACGGCCAGCAGCGGGTCGGACGCCGCCTCACCGCAGACGCCACAGCTCTTGCCGGTCGCCTGCGCGGCCTCGGCGGCCGCGGCGACCAGGTCCAGCAGCGCCGGCTGCCACGGGTCCTGCAGCCGGGCCAGCGCACCGACCTGACGGTCGGCGGCGAAGGTGTACTGGGCCAGGTCGTTGGTCCCCAGCGACAGGAACTCGACCTCCTGGAGGATCGACCGGGCCCGCAGCGCGGCCGACGGGATCTCCACCATCGCACCGAACTTGGCGTCCAGCCCGGCCTCGCGGCACGCGGCGGCGAAGTCCGCGGCGTCCTTGCGGTCGGCCACCATCGGGGCCATCACCTCAAGGTGCACCGGCAGGCCCGCGGCCGCCGTGGCCAGCGCCCGCAGCTGGGTGCGCAGCACCTCCGGGTGCTCCAGCAGGGTGCGCAGACCGCGCACGCCCAGCGCCGGGTTCGGCTCGTCGGCCGGGGTCAGGAAGTCCAGCGGCTTGTCCGCGCCCGCGTCCAGCGCCCGGACCACGACCCGGCCCTCCGGGAAGGCCTCCAGCACCTTGCGGTACGCCTCGACCTGCTTCTCCTCGCTGGGAGCCTTCGCCGAGTCGTCCAGGAACAGGAACTCGGTACGGAACAGGCCGACGCCCTCCGCACCGTTCTCCAGCGCGGCCGGCACGTCCGCCGGGCCGCCCACGTTGGCGAGCAGCGGCACCCGGTGCCCGTCCGAGGTCTGCCCCGGGCCGGAGGAGGCGGCCAGCGCGGCCTTGCGCTCGGCGGCGACCGCCCGCAGCTCGTCCTGCTTCTCCTGCGACGGGTCCAGCAGCACGTCGCCCGAACTGCCGTCCACCGCGACGACGGTGCCCTCGGCGACGTCCGTCGCCCCCGACAGCGCGACCACGGCCGGCACGCCCATGGCCCGCGCCAGGATGGCGCTGTGGCTGGTCGGCCCGCCCTCCTCGGTCACGAAGCCGAGCACCAGCGTCGGGTCCAGCAGCGCGGTGTCGGCCGGCGCCAGGTCCCGCGCGAACAGCACGTACGGCTCGTCGCTGTCCGGCACGCCCGGCATCGGCACGCCCAGCAGGCGCGCCACGATGCGGTTGCGCACGTCGTCCAGGTCGGCGACACGCCCGGCCAGGTACTCCCCGGCGGAGGCCAGCAGCGCCCGGTAGGCCGCGAAGGCGTCGTACACGCCGCGCTCGGCACTGCTGCCGACGGCGATCCGGCGGGACACGTCGGCCATCAGCTCCGGGTCCTGCGCCATCAGCGCCTGGGCCTCCAGCACGGCCTGCGCCTCGCCGCCGGCCAGGTTGCCGCGCGCGATCAGGTCGGCCGCGACCGCCTCGACGGCCGCCTGGGCGCGTGCCTGCTCACGCGGGGCGTCCTCGGTCGGGATCTGGGTGGCCGGGGGCTCCAGGACCGCCGTGCCCATGTGCCGCACCTGGCCGATCGCGACCCCGTGGCTGACCCCCACGCCGCGCAGTGTCTTCTCCATGTTCCTGTTTCTCCGCTGAGAGGAGCGGCCCCGCCGGGAACCGCTGAGTGCCGGGTCGCCCCGTCAACTCCTGCGGGGCGGGTGTGTGTCGGTGACCGAGGGGTCAGTTCCAGCTGAACAGCTGGTCGCCGGCCTGGGCCTCGCCGGACTCGACCAGGTTGCCCAGGGAGTCGGGAGCGGCCTCCAGCGCCACGATCGGCGAGATCGGCGACTTGCCGGCGGCCTCGACCGCGGCCGGGTCCCACCGGATCACGGCCTGACCGCGGGTCACCGTGTCGCCCTTGTTGACGAGCAGCTCGAAGCCCTCGCCGTTCAGCTGCACCGTGTCGATGCCCAGGTGGGTCAGCACACCGTGCCCGTCCGCGTCCACCACCACGAAGGCGTGCGGGTGCATGGAGACCACGACGCCGTCCACCGGAGCGACCGCCTCGGTGGGCTCGCGAACCGGGTCGATCGCGGTGCCCGGGCCGACCATCGCGCCCGAGAACACCGGGTCCGGAACGCCCGCGAGCCCGACGACCTGTCCGGTCAGCGGCGACGTCACAGTGGTCATGGTTGTGCCTCCCAAGTACGCAATACAGCGAAGCGGCCGCGAGCGCGGCGCGACGATCAACTGAAGCCTAAATCATGTCAACTTCGGACATCTGTTGACATTCCCGGGCGAAGACCCACGCCCCCACCCGTCTACCGACCGGCGTCACATCGACCCGCGACTGGTCTAGTCCTCTTAGCCGATGCGCCGCACTCTACAGCCATCTTGGCGAATCGGGACCATTGCTGTATATGCTCGCGAGAGCAACAAATCATGCCGCCGTCCGGGTGACCCGTGGCGAGCCTCGATTCGCGCTCCGGCAACCGACCCGCTATGGTTGGCCGAGTCGCCACAACTTGGCGGTTAACACCAGATTTCAGATGCAAAAAGCCCCGGTAAACGGAGCGGAAAACATCTGGTAAGCTGGAAACACGAAAGAACGAAGCGCCCGGAGGGCCCGCTGGAAGGCGGTCCGAAGGAAGCGTCCGTTCC
>NZ_JBHZCN010000148.1:0-19100 GCF_042755465.1 Kitasatospora sp. NPDC059160
GCCTCGTACTGGACGTACTTGGGCGATTCGGGCGTGCGTCCAGGCGGGATGCCCGGCGTCGCGCGCCTGGCAAGATCCGCCGGACAGGCCCTAGGAGGGCGCCCGTACGGCCAGGCGCTCGAAGCGCAGCACGAGCCCGTCCAGCAGCGCCTCCAGGCCGGTCTCGAAGGCGCCCTCGTCGACCGACCCCCGGTGCCCCGCGAGCCGGTGGGCCTCGCCGAGGTGCGGGTAGTCGGCCGCGTCGTACACCTCGGCGTCCGCCGGGAAGCCGGCCGCGAAGGAGGCCAGCGCGGAGCCGGTGACGAAGTAGCGCATCAGCGCGCCGATCCGGGTGGCCTGGCCGCGCGGCCACCCGGATCCGACCAGGTGGCCGAACACGGCGTCGGCCAGCCGCAGCGCGTTGGGCCGCCGCCCCGGCCCCTGGGCGAGCACCGGGACGATGTTGGGGTGGGCGGCCAGCGCGGCGCGGTAGGAGCGGGCCCAGGCGCGCAGCGCCTCCGGCCAGGGGGTGGCCCGGTCGTCGAACATCGACAGGTCGACCTCGCCGATCACGCTGTCCACCACCGCGTCCAGCAGGTCGTCCTTGGTGGCGAAGTGGTTGTAGAGCGAGGGCCCGCTGACCGACAGCCCGGCCGCGAGGCGGCGGGTGGAGAGCGCCTCCAGACCCTCGTCGTCGATCAGCCGCAGGGCGGCCGTGACGATGCGCTCACGGCTGAGCAGCGGGGTGCGCGGGCGAGCCATCGGGTCGCTACCTCCGGTCGGGTGGGGTGGGGACCGATTCTGGCAGGTGCCCCTTCCCAGCGCGGGCGGGTGGGGTCTACAGTCCACACGTAAAACTTGCAGCGCTAGTTTAACGAGGTGGGCACCGTCGTGAACCTGGAGTTGTCCGAGGAGCAGGCCGCCGTCCGCGAGCTGGCCGCCTCGTTCACCGACCGCGAGATCGTGCCGTACGCCGCCGAGTGGGACCGCGCCGAACAGGTGGACCGCGCGATCATCGGCAAGCTCGGGAAGGTCGGCTTCCTCGGCCTGACCATCCCCGAGGAGTACGGCGGCAGCGGCGGCGACCACCTCGCCTACTGCCTGGTCCTGGAGGAGCTCGGGCGCGGCGACTCGGCCGTGCGCGGGATCGTCTCGGTCTCGCTCGGCCTGGTCGGCAAGTCGATCAACGCCTTCGGCACCGAGGAGCAGAAGCGGCACTGGCTGCCCCGGCTCACCTCGGGCGAGGCCCTGGCCTGCTTCGCCCTCACCGAACCCGGCACCGGATCGGACGCCGCCCACCTCACCACCCGGGCCGTACGCGACGGCGACCACTGGCTGATCAGCGGCGCCAAGACCTTCATCACCAACGGCACCTGGGCCGACGTCGCCCTGGTCTTCGCCCGCACCGGCGGCGACCACCCCGAGCGGCAGGGCCACCGGGGCATCACCGCCTTCCTCGTCCCCACCGGCCTGCCCGGCTTCGGCCGCACCGAGATCCACGGCAAGCTCGGCCTGCGTGGCCAGGCCACGGCCGGACTCGACCTGGACGGCGTCCGGGTGCCCGACAGCGCCCGGCTCGGCGAGGTCGGCAAGGGCTTCACGGTCGCGATGGCGGCCCTGGCCAAGGGCCGGATGTCGGTCGCGGCCGGCTGCGTCGGCATCGCCCGGGCCTGCCTGGAGGCCGCCGTCCGCTACGCGGGCGAGCGCGAGCAGTTCGGCAAGCCGATCGCCGCGCACCAGCTCGTCCAGGAACTGCTGGCCGGCATCGCGGTCGACGTCGAGGCGGCCCGGCTGCTCACCTGGAAGGTCGCCGACCACATCGACCGCGGCCTCCCGTTCGCCACCGAGTCCTCCGTCGCCAAGCTCTTCGCGAGCGAGGCCGCCGTCCGGGCCGCCAACAACGCGCTCCAGGTGTTCGGCGGCTACGGCTTCATCGACGAGTACCCGGTCGGCAAGTACCTGCGCGACGCGCGGGTGATGACCCTCTACGAGGGCACCAGCCAGATCCACCAACTGCTCATCGGACGCGCCCTGACCGGCGTCAACGCCTTCTGACCGGCCACCGCGTTCCGCCCCACCACTCTCCGACCCGCCACTCCGCGACCCGCCACCCCTCGACAAGGAGCACGACGTGCGACCCGTCTACTTCGCCGCAGCCCGCCGCACACCCATCGGCCGGCTGCGCGGAGCGCTCGCCACGGTCCGTCCGGACGACCTCTCGGCCACCGTGCTGCGCGCCCTGCTCGCCGACGTACCCGCCCTCGACCCGGCCCGGATCGACGACGTCTACTGGGGCGCCGCCAACCAGGCCGGCGAGGACAACCGCAACGCCGCCCGGATGGCCGTCCTGCTGGCCGGCCTGCCGGAGACCGTCCCCGGCGCCACCGTCAACCGGCTCTGCGCCTCCGGCCTGGAGGCCGTCACCCTCGCCGCCCGGGCGATCGGCTCCGGCGAGGCCGACGTGGTGCTGGCGGGCGGCTGCGAGTCGATGACCCGCGCGCCGTTCATCCTGCCGCGCCCCGACGAGGCGCTGCCGCACCGGATCGAGACCTACGACACCCGGCTCGGCTGGCGGCTCACCAACCCCCGGATGGCCGAACTGCACGGCGTGCTCAGCATGGGCGAGACCGCCGAGGAGGTGGCCGGCCGGTACGGCATCGGGCGCGAGCGCCAGGACGCCTTCGCGCTGCGCAGCCACCAGCGGGCCGCCGCCGCCCGCAAGGACGGGCACTTCGACGCCGAGCTGATCCCGGTCGAGCGCCCCGACGGGGTGACGGTGAGCCAGGACGAGGGCATCCGCGAGGACACCAGCCTCGACAAGCTCGCCCGCCTCAAGCCGGCCTTCCGCCCGGGCGGCACCGTCACGGCCGGGAACGCCTCACCGATGAACGACGGCGCGGCCGGGCTCGTCCTGGTCAGCGAGGAGGCGCTGCGCGACCTCGGACTGCAGCCGCTCGGCCGGTACGTGGCCGGGGCCTCGGCCGGGGTGCACCCCGACGTGATGGGCATCGGCCCGGTGCCCGCCACCGCCAAGGTGCTCGGCCGGGCCGGATGGGACCTCGCCGACCTGGACACCGCCGAGCTGAACGAGGCCTTCGCCGCCCAGGCACTGGCCTCCGCCGACGGCATCGGGTTCGATCCGGAGCGGGCCGACGAGGTGGTCAACCCCAGCGGCGGGGCGATCGCCCTCGGCCACCCGCTGGGCGGCTCCGGCGCCCGCATCCTCACCACCCTGCTGCACCGCATGCGCCGCACCGGCGCCCGGCGCGGCCTGGCCACGATGTGCGTGGGCGTGGGGCAGGGTACGGCCGTGCTGGTCGAGAACGCCTGAGACGGGTCGGGACAGGTTGAGCGGGGTTTCGAGTGAGCGGGGTTCGAGTGAGCGGGAGCATCCAGTGAGCGGAGGAACGGACATGGCACGGTTCGCGGGGAAGGTCGCCGTGGTGACCGGCGCGGCGCAGGGCATCGGCGCGGCCACCGCCCGTCGGCTGGCGGAGGAGGGCGCGACCGTCGCGGTGGTCGACCTGACCGCCGAGCGGGCGGCCGGGACGGTCGCCGAGATCACCGCCAAGGGCGGCACCGCCCGGGCCTACGGCTGCGACGTGGCCGACTACGACGCCGTCGACGAGGTCTTCGCCCGGGTCGCCGAGGAGCTCGGCGGACTGCACATCCTGGTCAACAACGCCGGGATCACCCGGGACAACCTGTTCTTCAAGATGCCCAAGGCCGACTGGGACACCGTCCTGACGGTCAACCTGACCAGCGCGTACAACTGCAGCCACGTGGCGCAGAAGTACATGGTCGCGCAGAAGTACGGGAAGATCGTCTCGCTCAGCTCGCGCTCCGCGCTCGGCAACCGGGGCCAGGCCAACTACGCGGCCGCCAAGGCCGGGATCCAGGGGCTCACCGCGACCCTGGCGATCGAGCTGGGCCCGTTCAACATCAACGTCAACGCCGTCGCCCCCGGCTACATCGCCACCCCGATGACGGCCGCCACCGCCGAGCGGGTCGGCGCCACCGCCGAGGACCACCAGACCGAGGTGGCCTCCCGCACGCCGCTGCGGCGGGTCGGGCAGCCGGAGGAGGTCGCCTCGGTGGTGGCCTTCCTGGCGAGCGAGGAGGCCTCGTACGTGAGCGGGCAGACACTGTACGTCAACGGTGGGGCCCGGTAGCTCCGGCCGGGGCGGCTCTCCCGCACCCGTGAGCGAAGTGGGTGGGTGCTGGGTGGATACGGTTGACATTCAGTGAATATTGCTGACGCGCCCTCACATGGCCGTCCCAGGTGCACGGTTACTTTTCCCTGGGACGGCCTTTACCCTTTCGCGTGGCCGATCATGACCATGTGCCTGGTCAATCGACCCCACCAAATGACTATGGCATGATCATGCGGCACTCGATGGGATGTCCGAACCGACCCGACCGGACCTGGTCGGGCCCTCTGCGTCCCAAGGAGTCCCATGGGCAGCCCCGCCTCCCTCCGCCGTGCCCTGGCTCTGCTCGCCGTGGGGGCCACCGCCCTCACCGCCGGCACCGTCGCCGTTCCGGCCGTCGGCGCCGCGACCGCCGCCCCCGCGCACGACCTCTCGGGCGTCCACGTCCGCCCGGCCTCCTTCGGCCACCACCTCGCCACCACCCGCCCGGCGCCGCTGAGCACCACCCAGTGCGTCAGCCAGATCGGCATCCACTGCTACTCGCCGGTCCAGTACCAGGCGGCCTACAACCTGGCCCCGCTGTACAAGGACGGCATCACCGGCAAGGGCCGGACCATCGTCATCGTCGACTCCTTCGGCTCGCCGACCATCCAGCACGACCTGGAGGTCTTCGACAAGCAGTGGGGCATCAAGGACACCCAGGTCGAGGTGCGGAAGTGGGGCAACGTCCCCGTCTTCGACCCGAAGAACCCCGACCACACCGGCTGGGCCGGCGAGACCACCCTGGACGTCGAGTACGCACACGCGATGGCCCCCGACGCCCACATCGTCCTGGTCGAGACCGGCGTCGCCGAGACCGAGGGCACCACCGGCCTGCCCGAGATGATGGACGCCGAGAAGGACCTGATCAAGAAGGGCGTCGGCGACGTCATCTCGCAGAGCTTCGGCGCCACCGAGAACACCTTCCCGGGCTACGACAAGGGCGACTTCAAGTCGCTGACCGACCTGCGCTACGCCTTCAAGGCCGCCGCCGACCGCAACGTCACGGTGCTCGCCGCCTCCGGCGACAACGGCGCCACCGACTCGCAGACCAACGGCACCGACCTGTACCCGTTCAAGGTCAACTCCTGGCCGTCCTCGGACCCGCTGGTCACCTCCATCGGCGGCACCCAGCTGACCCTGGACGACAACGGCAAGCGCACCGCGGCCGACAAGGTGTGGCACGACAAGTCCGGCGCCGGCGGCGGCGGCGTGTCCGGCATCTTCTCCCGCCCGTGGTACCAGGCCGGCGTCTCCGACGTCACCGGCAACCACCGCGGCACCCCGGACATCAGCATGAGCGCCGCCGTCGACGGCGCCGCCTGGACCTACGAGTCCTACGACCCGACCGCGGTCGGCTGGCACCTCACCGGCGGCACCAGCGAGGCCACCCCGCTGTTCTCGGGCATCGTCGCACTGGCCGACCAGCTCGCCGGCCACCGCCTCGGCCAGCTCAACCCGAGCCTGTACGGCCTGAGCCTGCTGCCGAGCAAGTGGAGCGGCATCGTCGACGTCAAGGACGGCGACAACGGCTGGGGCGGCGTCACCGGCTACAACGCCGTCGAGGGCTACGACCTCGCGAGCGGCCTCGGCACCATCGACGGCGCCAAGTTCGTCCACGCGATCGCGGGCGACGTGCAGTTCGACGACAACAGCCAGGGCAACGAGCAGTAAGCGGTGAGGCAGTAAGCAGTCGGTCAGGACGCGGAGCCTGACAGCTGACAAGTAACAGCGAACGGATAACAGATTTCAACATCTGTTATCCGTTCGCTGTTTTCTGTTATCTGTTACCTGTCTTCTGTTCGCTGTTCGGTGTTCGCGGCCTGCCGTCCCCCCTCGGCGGCCCGCCGAGGGTGGACGAGGGCGACCGGCCCGACCGTCAGCCCTGGTCGGCCACCACCGGTGCAGCGGCGGCGAGTTGGGCCAGGTAGCGCTCGGCTGCACGGAGCTTGCGGTTGTCCGGGCCCGGGAGGAAGGCCCGCAGCTCGATGATCTCCGGGGCGATCCGGATCGCCTCCGCCCGGTCGGCGATCGAACGCCAGCAGGCCTCGGCGTTGGTGGCCGCCCGCTGGGTCTCCTGGTGGTCGGCGCCCTGCGAGCGGAGCAGCGTCAGGGCGACCTCGCGGTAGATGCCGGCCGCCTCCGCGGTCCGGCCGGCGAGCCGGCACACGTGGGCGCGCACCTGGCGCACCTGGAGGACCGGCTCGGAGACGGCCCCGTGCTCGGCGATCGCCTCCAGTTCGAGGGCGAAGGCGAGGTCGGTGGCGGCGGCGTGGTCCCCGGCGTCGGCACTGCGGACGATCCGTCCGATCACCTCGCGGTAGTCCTCGCGCGGCGCGTTGGCGGCCGGTGCCTCGGCCGGGGCGGGCGGCTGGTCGGCCGGTGCCTCGGCAGCCGGCACCGCATCGGTCGGAACCTCGGCGGCCGGAACCTCGGCGGCCGGTTCCACGTCCGTCGGGGCGACGTCGGCCGGGACGGCATCGGTCGGCACCGCGTCCTGCGGGGCCTCGGCCGTCGGACCGGTCTCGTCCGGGACGGCGTCCCGGGGCTCCTCGACCGGCTCGACTGTCTCGGTGGGCTCGCCAACCCCCGTGGCACCAACGGCGGTTCCGGCTGTCTCGACCAACTCCGCAGCCTCCGGTCGGGCCTTGCGCAGCGTGACGCCCGCCGCCGAGGCCTCCTCCGCCGACGACGCGGCATCGGCCGCGGCCGTGGCCGTGGCCGTGACCGCCGCCCCGGCGGGCTTGTGCAGGCTCACCCCCGAAGCCGTGTCAGCGGGCTGCTCGCCCGCCTTGCGCAGGCTGACCGGGCGGGACGGACGGGGCGGGGTCGGCGGCACTCCGGGCTTGACCAGGCTCACCGGCCCGCCGACGGGCGTGACGGGCAGTGGGGCGGGCGCCACCGGTGCCCGCCCGGCCACGGCGTCCTGCGGCTCCGCCTGCCGCGGCAGCGGCAGCGGTGCCACGGCGGGCAGCGGTAGCGGCAGTTCGGACGGCACCGCGTCCGCGACGGGCAGCGCCTCCGGCAGCGGCAGCACGACGTCCGCCACCGGGGCCTCGCCCCGGCGGGCGGTGTTGCGGAAGACCGGGCGGTCCGGGGTGTGGGTGGCCAGGATGACCACGTCCGGCCGCAGCACCGAGTACACCTGCTGGCGCAGCTGCTCGGGGGCGAGCACCTCGCCCGCGCCCGGACGGCCGCCGTGCAGCGCCTCGATCAGGGCGCGGGTGAAGGTGCCGATCTGCTCCGGGTCCGGGCTGACGACCGCCCACAGCGGGATGCCCTCGGTGAGCGGCGAGACGGTGCCCTGGAGGTAGGGCCAGGCGTTCTGGTCGGCGCTCAGGTCGGCGATGACCAGGGTCTGCCACTCGGCCGGACGGTGGCTCAGTTCGGCGGCGATCGCCTGCCAGGGCAGGCCGTCCTGCCTGGCGTCGCGCAGGGTGAGCTGGAGCTGCCCGCCGCGCTTGTCGGCCACCACGTGCCCGCCCAGGTGGACCAGCAGCGGGCCCGGGTGGCGGGAGGCGGCGCGCAGGTGGGCGAGGACGGTGTGCGGATCGCTGGCGCCGGGGAGGTGGACGGCGTCCACCGCGTCCGCGGCGAGCAGCACCTGCGGCGACACGGCCGCGAGCATCGCGGACAGCACCGGTGCCTGGGCGGGACCGCCCCGGCCCCAGGTGCGGCGGCCGGAGTTGCCGTAACCGCCCTCGATCACCAGGATCCGGCCGCGCGGCGCCGCACCGAGCCCACCCGGGGCCGACGGGGCCGCCGGAGCCGCCGGCACCGCAGCCGCGGACGGCGCCGGTGCCTGGGGCTGAACCTGGGGCTGGGCCCCCGCGGCGGGCAGGCCGGTGAGGGTCCATCCGGTGGGCGCGACCGGCGGCGCGGGCGGCACCGGGGCGGTGAACGCCGCGGGCGGCAGCGGGGGCGCGGGCGGCGGCTCGTACAGTGCGGCGGGTCCGGGCGGGTGCTCCTCGGGCCGCCCTGCGGGCTGCGGCGGTACGGCGTCCCAGGGGCCCGAGTCCGCAGACGGCTCGGGACCTCCGGAAACAGCAGTCGTCTCCGCCATCTTCTGGTCACCGCCCCGCCCCGCCGCGTCCGCGGCGTCTGATGCCCTTGCCTTCGTGGTGCCAGCCACCACGTCCCGTGCGCGCCACCCTACGAGATCCCGGCACACCCGAGCCAGGCCGGGTGGCCGATCGGCGTGCCACGGCGCGGGCACCGGCCACTATCGTGCCGTCATGACCGATCCGGGGCTCCCCCTGCTGTTCCTCGACGTCGACGGGCCCCTGATCCCCTTCGGCGCCCCGCCGCCCGGCGGCTACCCCACCTACCCGGGCCCGGGCGCGGGCCCGTCCGGCAACCCGCTGGTGGCCCGGGTCGACCCGGGGCTCGGGCCCCGACTGCTCGCCCTGCCCTGCCAACTGGTCTGGTCCACCACCTGGTTGACGGACGCAAACGCCTGCCTCGCGCCCCGGCTGGGTCTGCCCCGGCTGCCGCACGTGGACTGGCCGGACACCGACCTGCCGGGTGACGGCAGCACCCTGCACGCCCAACTGCACTGGAAGACGAGCACCTTGGTCGCCTGGGCGGCCGGACGCCGGTTCGTCTGGGTGGACGACGAGATCACCCCGGCCGACCGGCGCTGGGTCGAGGCCAACTCCCCGGGCGCCGCGCTGCTCCACCGCGTCGACCCCCGAGTCGGCCTCACCGAGGCCGACTTCACCACCGTCGACACCTGGCTGCACGCCACCTGACCGCGCTCCGCCTGACCGCACGCCCCCGCCACGACCGACACCGACCGGCCGGACCCGGTGGATCGGGTACGGCCGGTCGGACATCCGGGCGGCCTCGCCTGCTCGGGAACCGTCGACTCAGGACCAGCGGCTCAGGAACCGTCGACTCAGGACCAGCGGCTCAGGACCCGGCGAGCAGGTCCCGCAGCAGGGCGACCGTGTCGGCGTCCAGGTCCCGGCCGGTGCGGCGGCTCAGTGCGTCGAGGCGGTTGACCGCGCGCAGCAGCTGGTCCCGCGCGCCGGCCGACGCGTAGGCGTAGAAGAGGTCCCGGTGCAGGAGTTCGACGTCCGGGGCGACGGCGAGGCCGCGGAAGACGGCGGCCTCGGCGCTGCGGTGGTCGCCGTACTGGAGGCGGCGGGCGGCGAGTTCGTGGGCGGTGTCCACGATCGCGGCGATCATGTCCTGGCGCTCGGCCTCGGCCCAGCCGTAGGAGGCCGGCGGCGCCTCGGCGAACGGGGCACCGCGGACCAGCGCCAGGGCGTGGGCGAGGGCGGCGTCGGCGGTGGCACTGGTGCTGCGCATGCCGCGCCGGTAGAGGCTGCGGAACTCGTCCCAGTCGCAGGTGACGACGGGGGCGAAGGAGTAGCCCTCGGTGGTGTCGGTGGGCAGGTGGGCACGGCCGTCCGGCGTGCTGCCGAACCAGGCCGCCAGGTCGGCGAGTTTGGCCGGCAGCGGGCTCCTGGCGTCGGCCGCGGTGGGGTGCGGGTCGAGGTGGGCGGCGCCCGGGTGCAGGTCGTGGTCGAGCGCGTGGTGGTCGGCGCCCGGCCGCAGCGCGAGGTAGACGGCGAGTTCGGTGAGCCGGGGCAGCGCCCCGGGTTCGACGGCGCCGGGGGTGCCCGCCACGTCGACCGGGCCGAGCAGCCGGATCCGGGGGGCGTTGCGCGGGGTGTGCGCCTCCGGGGAGCGCAGGATGGCGAGCAGGTCGTCGCTGTCGCTGCGGCCGGACGTGGTCCGGGCGACGGGCGCGACGGCGGCCGGGCCGGGCTCGACCGTGGCCGGCGCCGTACCGGCGGAGCCGCCCTCTCGGCCGCGGCCAGGACCACCCTCGGGGCCGGGGGCGGCCCCGGGGACGACCCTGGGGGCGGGGGCGGGACCGACGCCGGGTTCCGGCCGGGCCGGGACGCGCGGGTCGACGCCGGTGGGCGCGGGCGCGCTCTGGTGCGTCGGCACCGGCTCGGCGGGTGACGCGGGCGAGGCGGGCGAGGCAGGCACGACGGGCGCAGCGGGCACGACGGGCGCCTGCGGGGCCACGGGCCGCACCGGCTGGACGGGGAGCACCGGCACCGAGGCCTCGGCCGGGCCGTCCACCGCCGTCGACTCCGCAGGCCCGGCGGGCCCGGCGGGCCCGACCGGCGCCTCGGCGGGCTCCGCGAATTCCGGGGATTCTGCGGACTCCCCGGACTCCCCCGGCCCGCCCGGCAGCCGCAGGTCGCGGGTGGCCTCGTCGGCGGGCTGCTCCGTCCCGGTGGCCGCCTGCCGCCCCTGCCCGTTGACGGCGAAGCGCGCCGGACCGGGCGGCGTGGGAGCAGGGACGGCGGCGGGCGCGGTCGCAGGAGCGGGCGCGACCGGGTCGGTCCCGGCGAACGGGCTGGCGCCGGTCCCGATGACCCGGGTCAGCAGCCGGGGCCCGGCCGCCTCCCCCGCGTCCTCCTCGGCCGCCGCCCCCGGGGCGCCGACGGCGGCCAGCACCGGTACGGCGAGCGGGAGTTCGGTGGTGTCGGTGTCCTCGTCCGGGTCGAGGCCGGGACCGTCCAGGGTCCACGCGGGTGCCGGGTGCTGGGTGGTGTCGTCGGCGGCCCGGAGCAGTTCGGCGACCTGGTCGTACTGGTGGTCGTCCAGCCGCTGGAGTTCGACGCTCAGGTGCAGGCCGGGGACGGCGGCCTGGCCGGTGGTCGGCAGGGTCCAGCGGGCGACCGGTCCGGTGCCGCGCTCGGGGGCCCGGGTGATGACGGCGACGCAGGTGCGCGGGCGGGCGTCCAGCAGGCGGCCGAGCTCGGCCGGGGTGTCCCCGCCGGGCTGCTGGGCGCAGAGCACGATCTCCGGCACCCAGGACTCGTCCGCCTGGCCCCGGCTGCGGGCTTCGCGCGGGCTGGTGGCCTCGGCCGCGACCAGGGTGGCGCGGGCCTTGGCGGTGCGCGGGCCGAGCGCGGCGAGCGCCGCCTCCAGGGTGGGGTGGCGGTGGACCCGCTCGGCGGCCGGTCCGGTGATCGGCACCTCCTCGGCGAGGTCCACCAGGTGCAGGTGGAGCCGGTCGGCCAGCGGGCTGTGGGCGAGCTCGATGGCGAGGGTGCGCAGCACGGCGCGGGCGTCGTCGGGGTGCCCGGACAGGTGGAGCAGCCGGACGGCCTCCAGGTCGGCGAGGACCACCGAGCCGTCGGGCGAGGTGCCGAGGGTGACCAGCGCGGGGTAGGGCGCGGGCGTCTTGCGGGCCTGGGCCGGGCTCAGCAGGTCGGAGGACTCCTCGCTGCACCACCAGACGTTGGCGGCGTGCGCGGCGCGGAACGGCGCGATCGGGGTGGCCGGGCCGGACAGGTGCAGCTCGATGGTGTGGTCGGGGGTGATCCGGGCCGCCACGATCGCGGGCAGCCGCTTGCCGCCGCGGGTGGTGTGGCGGGCCAGGGTCCGCAGGGAGCGGTCGAGCAGCTCCAGGCCGGCCTGGTCCTGGCGGACCATCAGTTCGTTCTCGAAGGCGGCGGCCTCGGCCTCGGGCATCGCGATGCGGTGGCCGGGGCGGCGGCCGCGCTGCTGGGTGCCGCGCTTGTAGGCGACGGTGCCGACCATGACGGCGGCGAGCAGCACGCCCACGGTGGACGCGGCGAGGGCGACGCTGTAGTCGTCGCTGGGTGCCGGGGAGGCGTGCGCGGCGGGAGCGGGTGCGGGCGCGCGGTCGGGGGCGTGGGTCGGCGCCGGGGACTGGGTGGCCGGCGCGGGCTGAGGCGTGGCGGCGGGGGCGGGCGTCTGCCCGGCTCCCGCTCCGGCCCCGGCCCCGGCCCCGGAACCGGAACCCGCAGGCGCTGGTGCAGGCGTGGACGCGGGCGCGGGCGTCTGCCCGGGCGCCGGTGCGGCCGCTCCGGGCACGGTGAGCACCATCCCCGGCTCCAGCACGTCCGGGTCGGTCAGCCGTTCCCCGTCCGGCGCCTGGACACCCTTGTTGGCCTCGAACAGCTTCGGCCAGGCCTCGGCGTCCCCCAGCTCCCGCTGGGCGATGGCCGACAGGCTGTCCCCGGACCGGACGGTCACCGTCTTCTGCCCGCCCGCCTCCGGCTCCGTCCCGGCCTGTGGCACCTGCGCCGCGGCGGCCGTGGCCGAGGCCGAGGAGTCACCGGGCGAGGAGTCACCGGCCGAAGGGGCCTGGGCCGGCCCGGAGGACTGGGCGGGCGCCGGGGCCTTCGCCTCGTCCGGCTTGGCGTCCGTCGGCATCAGCAGCTGCCAGCCGGGCTGGATCGGCCGCTCCGCGTCGAAGCGGGTGCCCGAATCGCCCATCACCCGGCCTTCGTTGAGCTTGGCGATCTCCACCCAGCGCTCCCCGGAGCCCAGTTGGCGCTCCGCGATGGACCACAGGCTGTCGGCCGGGCGGCTGTCCCGCACGGTGTAGGTGGGCTGCTGGTCCGCCGACTGGACGGGCGCCGCGGCGGGTTGCGCGGCGGGCAGTGCGGCCCGGTGCACGCCCGGGGTCAACTGCGCCTGGGCGGACGGGCCCTGGGTGAGTTCGGGCACCGCGGCGAAGGCCGAACCGGCCACCGGCAGCAGTGCCAGCACCGAGCCGACCAGCCCGGCCGCCATCCGCTGGCTCCAGCCGAAGGCCGGGATCCGGCGGGCGATCCGGCCGCGCAGCTGGGCGGGGACCTCCAGCAGGACGGAGAGCGCGAAGCACGCCCAGGCCAGCCAGCCGACCACCACCAGCAGCCAGAGGAACAGCCGCCCGTCGTCCGGACTGGTGAGCGCCTCGCCCACCCCGCCGGAGGCGACCTCGCCCATCGAGGCGACCGCCCGGGTGCCGTACAGCAGCAGGGCGGGCACGCCGAACAGCAGGGCGAGCAGGGTGACCAGGGCGGCGAGCGCGGCGAGCACCGCGCCGCCGCGGCCGGGTCGGCGGCGCCCGGGGCGGGCGTGCCCCCTCACCGTCGGCTTGCCGCCCTTCCGGGTTCCGCCGTTCCCGGTTCCGCCCGGGCCGGTGCCGGCCCCAACCGTACGGGCCTGGGCGGTACGGGCCTGGTCCTTGGCACGTGGCGCGGCCATCAGTGGGTCTCCGCTTTCTCGACTCCGTGGACGAGGGTCGCACTGCCCTTGCCCGTTACCTTCCGCTCCCCGAGGGCGCCCAGCAGGACCGGCCGGTAGTCGGCCCGCACGGTGACGGTGACGACCCTGTCGTCGTCGGAGAAGACGACCTCGTCCACCTTCAGGCCGTACCGGTCGAGGTAGATCCCGGCGGCCTGCCGGACGTAGTCCTGGCGGACCTTGAAGCCCTTCCCCTGCAACACGTCCGCCCGGTCGAGCTGCTGGCCGCCGACCCGCGCGGCCTCCTGGGCGTAGGCGTCGGTGCGTTCGGCGACCCGCAGGCGGCCGCCCGCGTCGATCACCAACGCGATGACGAGCACCAGGTAGGCGGCGCAGATCGCCACGAAGAGGGCGACCGCGCCCCGGTCGGACCGCCGCCCGGCCGTACGCCGTCGGCGGTCCCGCAGCCCGCTCAGCACCCGCACCCTCTCCCCCCGATCCACACGGTGTCTCCCCACCGGCTCCCCACCGGGCGCCCCTCGGTGTCGTTGCGTCATCCCCCGAGCGCTCTCCGCTTGCGTCTCCCCCGCGCGGGCCGTCCCCAATCCCCCGGCCGCGCCCGTTGCGGCCCGCGCGCCGCCGCCTGCCGTCGTCATGTGCCGCGGTAGCGGTCCATCACCGAGGTGAACTCCCCGACGAGGTGCTTCGTCACGGGCAGCCCGGACGGTCCGCCGAGCAGGTCGGCGAGTTCGACGTCGCAGGTCACGGTGACCGTCACGGCCACCACCCGGCCGCCCGGCAGGTCCATCGGCGCCTCGGACACCTGGACGTCCGAGGTGCGGCAGGACACGCCCTGCTGGCGCAGCGTCGCGAGCGCGGATTCCTTGGCGGGCCCGTCCACCCCGGCGACGCTGCGCTGGAGCGAGCCGGTCCGGGCCCCGACCCGGGCCGCGGCCTCGACCGTGCCGGCCGCGGTCTGCACCCGCCCGGCGGCGATCGCGAGCAGCACCAGTCCGACCACGCCGGGTACCACGATCGCGGCCTCGATCGCGATCCCGCCCCGGTCCGGCCGCCTCGGCCTCCGCAGCCGCCCGCGCCACCCCGGCCGCGCCGCCCGCCCCGGCCGTCCCGACCGGTCGGCACCGGCCCGCGCCGACCGCCTCACGGCTTCACCACCGGGGGGACGAAGCGCTCGCGCGGCGCCTCGGCGAACTGCCGGACGGTGGGCCCGGTGAGCCCGGGGATCAGCAGCGGCGGCGTCAGCTCCACGGTCACCTTGATGGTGTCGTCCGAACTGCCGTCCGTCCCCACCTGGTACGCGTGCACGCCCTGCCGGTCCAGGAAGTCCCGGGCCTGCCGCGCGGCGGCCTCGGTCGCCGCCGACGCCGTCGCGTTGCCCTGCACCCGGCCGGCGTCCACGCCCTCCCGGGCGGCGGTGAGCGCGACCTGCCGGTCGTACCAGATCAACGCGGCCTGGACGACCAGCAGCAGGAGCAGCAGGACGACCGGGAAGACGATGGCCAGACTGATGCTCATCGATCCCCGGTCGCCCCGACGGCGGAGCGGACGACGACGGACCCGGATCACTTGGTGGCGCCCCCCGCGCCGCCCGCGGCGCCACCGCCGGGCAGGTTCGGGTCCTGCTCGACCCTGGTGACCACCTTGTCCTTCAACAGGTACAGCGCGGTCGCGACGGCCCCGGCGACGAACACCAACGCGATGATGGCGAGGGCGAGTTCGATGCTGATGGCGCCGCGGTCGCCGCGTGCCCGGGCGGCCCGCAGCCGGCCCGTCCGCAGCGTGAACAGCAGCAGGGCGAACTGCACGGGCAGCAGGACGGGCCGCAGGACGGGCCGCAGCACCCGGCCTGCCAGCTGGGCGAGTCGTACGGTCATCGGGGTCTCCCGGGGTGTGGTGTGTGGTGTCAGCTGCTCGGTCGGGAACGTCACGGGAAGGTCAGTTGAGCATCTGGTGGAGTGCGGGGAAGACGATCAGGACGGTCATCAGCAGGGTCAGGGCGGCGCCCGGCGCGACCATCCGCTCGCTGTCGGCGTTGGCCCGGGCCAGGTCCTCGGCGAGCAGTTCGCCGCGCAGGCCCTTGGCCCGGGCCCGCAGGGTGTCGTACACGGCGGCGCCGTCGGTGCCGGACAGCCGCATGATGTCGGCCACGTCCTGGAGCGGGGTGAGGCCCAACTCCTCGGCCAGCGCGTCCAGTCCGGCCCACGGCGGGAGCCGGTCGGTGGCCGCGCGCTCCAGCGCGTCGCGGATCCGCCGGAACACCACGCCCTGCCCGACCGAGGCCGCCCGGCGCAGCGCCTCGGCGGGGCCGCAGTCGGCGGCCCGCTCCATCGCGACGAGTTCCAGGTAGGCGGCGATGCCGTGCAGGTACTCGGTGCGGGCCTCCTTGGCCTCGCCGCGCACCACGCCGTCCGGGACGAACCACAGCAGCCCGGCCAGCAGCGGCCCGGCGACCAGCGGCAGCGCGAACGGCAGGCCGACGTCCATCAGCACGGCCATCGCGCCCAGGTAGGCGGGCAGCAGCAGGCCGAGCGCGGCGAACAGCAGCTTGTGCACCATGAAGCGGGCCGGGGTGCGGCCGATCAGGGCGAGTTCGCGGCGCGGGATCGTCACCCCGCGCAGGGTGAGCGAGCGCTCGCCGATCCGGTCGTACCAGCGCGGCCGTTCGTCCGGGTCCGGTTCGCGGTCGGCCGGGGTGCGGTGCAGCCGGTCCAGCGCCTGGCGCAGGTCCGGTGGCGCGGGGCGCAGTTCGGCGACCAGCAGGGCGAGGCCGCCGGCCGCGACGGCGCCGGCCAGCACGGACCAGGGGGAGATCACCGGACCTCCCCGAGCCGCTCGGCCGGCTCCGGCGCGGACCCGCGCAGCCGGCGCCCGCTCCTGCTGCGCCGGTCGGGGGCGAGCAGCCGGGGCACCGGCGGGTGCGCGGCCAGGGCCCGCATCCAGGCGATGATCGCGACGAACAGGGCGGCGACCACGGCCAGCACGATCTGGCCGAGGAAGGTCCCGTACGGGCGGGTGTACTCGCTGTTGAACGAGCCGATCGTGACGACCAGCACGATGATGCCGACCAGCCAGCGGATGGTGGTGCGGTGCTTGGCCCGGTCGGCCTCGATGGCGCGGCGCTGGCGGACCTCCTCGCGCACCGACTCGGCCATGTCGGAGAGCGTCCGGGCCAGCCCCGGGCCGCTGTCCCCGGCCCGCAGCACCAGGGCGGCGAGCACCTTGTCGGCGGTGGCGTCGGCCAGGCTGTCGGCGAAGGCGTGCAGCGCCTCCTCGGGCCGCCAGCGGGCCTGCAGCCGGGCGGCCAGTTCGCCGATCTCCTCCTCCAGGGCGGCGGGGGCGGTGCGGCGGCTGGTGACGATCGCCTGGTTGAGGCCGACCCCGAGCAGCAGCACGTCGGCGATCCGCTGGGTCCACTCGGAGAGCGCCTCCAGCCGCTCGATCCGGTGGGTGTCCGGGCGGGTGGTGTCGAACAGCCAGGGCAGGCCGAAGACCGCCAGCGGCACCAGCAGCGCGGTCAGCGGGATGCGGGTGAACAGCCAGGCCAGCGGGGCGCCGACGAGGGCCAGCGGCAGCTGGATCCGGCGCAGCCGCACCATCCGCAGCGAGGCGCTGCCGGGGGCGCCGTACCAGAACACGTGGGCGCGGCCCGCCAGCGGGTTGTCCCGGCCGGCCGGCTCGTCCTCGTCGGCGGGTTCGCTGCCGCGCGCCCAGACCACCAGGGCGACCAGGCCGCCCGCGAGCGCCAGCCCGCACAGGGCGAAGAGCAGCATCATCGCGGGCCACCGCCGATCCGCAGCTGGAGCGGGGCGGCCCAACTCCCGTACCGGGAGCCGAGCAGCGAGGCGTCGAAGCCGGCCCGGCGCAGGTCGTCCAGGCACTGCGGCGGGGTGTGCGGGACGGCCCGCGGCTCGCCGAGGTCCTGCCGGGGGCCGAACACGGTGTTCAGCGCGGGCCGGCCGCTCTCGCCGAGGCCGGTGACCTCCAGGACGTGGGAGACGAAGCGGTGCCGGCGGCCGCCGACGGCGGTCTCGTCGACCATGGAGACGTGCACGATGAGGTCCAGGGCGTTGGCGGTGAGCCGGTAGGCGAGCGCGTCGGTCATGTGCGAGCCGTACTCGAGGCAGAGTTCGGCGATGCGGTCGACGACCATGTGCGGGCCGCGGGCGTGCAGGGTGCACATCGAGCCGCCCTCGCCGTTGGTCATCACCCGCAGCATCGGGACGACCTCGCCGGAGCGGACCTCGCCGACGATGATCCGGGAGAGGGTCATCCGCAGCGCGGCCGGGATGAGGTCGCCGATCGTCAACTCCCCGGCCAGGCGGCCCTCGACGCGCTCACCGTTGCCCTCCCGGGCCTCCATCGGGACGACCTGGCGCAGGTGGCCGAGGGTGTGCAGCCAGAGCTCGAACTCCGACTCCAGGGTGCCGATCCGCTCGTCCGGC
Source organism: Kitasatospora sp. NPDC059160 (assembly GCF_042755465.1). NCBI lineage: Bacteria > Bacillati > Actinomycetota > Actinomycetes > Kitasatosporales > Streptomycetaceae > Kitasatospora > Kitasatospora sp. NPDC059160. The sequence goes on from NZ_JBHZCN010000148.1 coordinate 17,642, forward strand.
GGGATCTCGGCGGCCATCGCGCGCAGCAGGCTGGTCTTGCCGACGCCCTGGGTGCCGGTGATCATCACGTTCTTCCGGGCCCGGATCGCGGCGGCCAGGAAGGCGGCCAAGGTCCCGTCCAGGGTGCCGAGTTCGACCATCTCGGGGAGTGTCGCGGAGGCCACCCGGTGACGGCGGATCGCCACGTACGGGCGGGGCGTCACCTCGGTCAGCGCCTGGAGGCGCATGCCGCCCTCCAGGCGCAGGGCGAGGGTGGGGCTGGCGGTGGACAGGCTGCGCTCGCCACCGCCGTGCTGGCGGGCCAGGTCCTGGAGCAGTTCGACGAGTTCGGCGTCGCTGTCGGCCACCGGCGGTACCTGGCGCAGGGGTTGGTGCACCTTGGAGACCCAGACGTCGTCGCAGCCGTTGACCAGGATGTTCTCGATCTCCGGGTCGTCCAGGTAGGGCTGCAGCCGGCCGGCCCGGAACAGCAGGTCGAAGACGGCCTCGGCGAGGGCGCGGTCCTGCTCCCGGGTGGGCGGGATGCCGTGGGTCTGGGCGTACGCGTCGGACCAGCGGGCGACCGCCTCCTCGATCAGCGCACGGCCGCGCTGCCGGCGGGTGGCCCGGTCCGGCTCGGCCCCGGAGGTGGTGGTCAACCGGGTGATCTGCTGGTGCAGTTCGGCCGCGACCTGGCGCTTGAGCTCGCGCGCGACCTGGGTGTCGACGGCCGGCCGGGTGGCGCTGCCGCGCACGTCCAGCGAGGGCAGCTGGGCGGGCACGGCGGTCGGCCCGGCGGCGGCGCCGCCGCCCGGGACGGCCGGCCCCTGGGTCGCGGACTGCGGCAGCCCGGGCTGGGGCACGACGGGGCCCGGCCGGTACGCCTGCGGCGGCGGTGCGGCGGCCGGGACGGGCGCGGCCCAGGGCAGGGCGGCCGGGTCGGCCGTCGGGTGCTGGTGCAGGGGGCTACCGCGCACGGAGCACCTCCCCGGGGTCGTAGGGGTGGCGGTCGTCGGTCCGCCGGTCGGTCACGGTCGGCTGCTGGAGCTGGTAGGGGCCGTCCTCCTCGCCGGCCGGCCCGGCGGCCCCCTGGACGTGCGCCGGGAACGGCGCCGGGGCGGCCGGCTGCGGCGCCAGCCCGGCGAGCGGCGCGACCGGGCCGGTGACGATCACCGGCGGGGCGTACGAAGGCGGTTCCGCCTCACCGGGGACGGGCCCGGGGGCCGCCTGGCCGTACCCGGGCCGGCCGTGGCCGGACTGCGGGTGGGTGGGCTGCTGGTAGCCGGGCTGCGGGTGGCCGGGCTGGGCCTGCCCCTGGTACGTCCGGTCCGGGTACACCTGCTGCCCGTACCCGGTCTGCCCGTACGGGCTCGGCGCGGGCATCACGGGCGCGGGCGGCGTCGGCGCGGGCGGCACCGGCGTCGGCGCCACCGGCGCGGCCGGCCCGCCGGTCGCGGTACCGGTCGCCGCGGGCCCTGTC
>NZ_JBHZCN010000149.1:0-18864 GCF_042755465.1 Kitasatospora sp. NPDC059160
AGCGACAACAAGCTCAAGGCCTGGGGCCAGAACACCTCCGGCCAGATCGGCGACGGCACCACCGACTACCGGATCACCCCCGTCCCCGTCCCCGGCCTGACCGGCGTCCAACTCGTCGACGGCGGCCGTGAGCACACCATCGTCCTGCTCGGCGACAACACCGTGCGCTCCTGGGGCGCCAACGGCTCCGGTCAGCTGGCCAACGGCACCACCACGGAGAGCTCCACCCCGGTGACCTCGCTCACCGCGCTGACCGGCGTGGACAAGATCGCCGCCGCGGTCGGCGGCGACTTCAGCGTCGCCAACTGACCCGCGTCCGGCCTCGGCGCCCAACGCCGAGGCCGGGCCGCCCGATCAGCGCACCCAGCACACCCCCGGCGGCCGGTAGAACCGCCCGGGCCTGGGTAGTTGATGGAGGACGGACAACCATCCGTGCACAAGGCGCCCCGCCTCCGGGGCGTCCCCTGCGTCCGAACTCACAAGGAGACCAGCAGCGATGAGCACCCCCGAGGTACGCCCGGCCGACCCCGCCGGCGACGGCGGTGACCACGAGTTCCGCAACTACGTGGAGATCGTCCTCGACGGACTGTCGGACGAACCGGGGCAGGAGGTGCTGGTCAGCGGCGAACGCCGACTCGGGGCCGCGGAGTTCCGCTCCCTCGTCTACCGGCTCGCCCGCGCCCTGCGCGAGCGGGGCGTGGAGCGCGGCCGCACGGTGACCCTGCTGTGCGGGAACATCCCGGAGACCGTCGCGGTCCGCTACGCGGTCAACCTCCTGGGTGCGCACTTCAACCACCTGTACATCCGGCTGGGCACCGACGTCCAGGCCCGGATCATGGCCGACGTCGAGACCTACGCCTTCATCGTCGACCCCCGCCTCGCGGAGCGCGGCGCGGCCCTCGCCGCGGCCGTGCCGGTCAAGCACGTCCTCGTCCTCGGCGAGAACGACGAGGCGGCGCCGGAGCTGGGCGAGGACCTCCTCGCGCTGGCCGCGGGCCGGTCGGACGCGCCGCTGGCCAGTGCCGCCCGGCCGGAGGACCTGTGCTTCATCCGCCACTCCGGCGGCACCACCGGCCACCCCAAGGGCATCCGCAGCAGCTTCGCCCGCATGCAGGGCAACTGGCTCGCCGCGCTGATCACCGGGGAGCGGCGGCGGGACCTGGTGTGCACGCCGCTGTCACACGCGGCCGGCTTCATCGCCGACGGCACCCTCGCCACCGGCGGCACCGTCGTCCTCCACTACGCCTTCGACCCCGGCGAGGTGCTGGCCACCCTCGCCCGCGAACGCATCACCGACCTCTTCCTGCTGCCCCCGCTGCTCTACCAGGTGCTGGACCACCCCGACGCGGCGGCCACCGACATCTCCGCCCTCCGCCAGATCACCTACGGGGGCACGCCCTCCTCGCCGGTGCGCATGGCCGAGGCGGTCCGCCGCTTCGGCCGGGTCTTCCAGCAGGCCTACGGCCAGTTCGAGGCCGGGATCGTCAGCGTGCTGCCCGCCGACGAGCACGACCCCTACCGCCTCGACCTGCTGCGCACGGCCGGCCGTCCGGTCGACGGCGTCGAGGTGGAGATCCGCGACGAGGCCGGCGAGGCGCTCCCGGTCGGCGAGGTCGGGGAGATCTGCGTCCGGTCCGAGAACGCGATGGAGGGCTACTGGAAGAACCCGGAGCTCACCGCCGAGGTGCTGCGGGACGGCTGGGTGCACACCGGCGACCTCGGCCGGCTCGACGAGCACGGCTACCTCGCCGTCGTCGACCGGATCAAGGACATGATCGCCGTCGTCGGCGGCCACGTGTACACCACCGAGCTGGAGGACTTCCTGCACACCCACCCGGGCGTGCGGCAGTGCGCCGTCTACGGGGTACGCGGCGAGGGCGGCCACGAACGCATCCACGTCACCGTGGTGCCCGTCCCCGGGGTGGCGGTCACGGCGCGGGAGCTGCGGGCCGCGGTGCTCGACGGCCGCGGCGAGATGTACGTGCCCGACGTCGTCGACTTCACGGACGCGCTGCCCCTCACCGACACCGGCAAGCCGGACAAGAAGGAGCTCCGGAGCCGGGCCACGCCCTCGGCCTCGTAGCCGCCCGTGACCGCCGGTGCCGGGGCGGCCCGGCACCGGCGGGGTGAGACTGGTCGGGGGACGGAGGCGAGCGGCTACGGCGTCGCCCGCCCGGCGGCATAGGTTTGTCCTCCGTCCCCGTCCGCACCGCCCGAGGAGACCCCCATGGCCGACCAGTCCCCCGACCACTCCCCCGAGCACCTGCTCGCCGCCATCGAGCTCGCCGCCTCCGCCCGGGCGCACGGCAACCACCCCTTCGGCGCGCTGCTCACCGGCCCCGACGGGAAGGTCCTGCTCACCGCCGAGAACACCGTCCTGACCGACCACGACGTGACCGCCCACGCCGAGATCAACCTGGTCCGGCAGGCCTCCCGCACCCTGGCCCCGCACCAGCTCGCCGACGCCGTGCTCTACTCCAGCACCGAGCCGTGCGCGATGTGCGCCGGGGCGATCCACTGGAGCGGCATCCGCCGGGTCGTCTACGCGCTCGCCGCGACCGAACTGAACGCGATCGCGGGCGTGGACCCGGACGAGCCGGTGCTCGACCTGCCGTGCCGCGCGGTCTTCGCGGCCGGCGGCAGCACGGTGGAGGCGTCGGGGCCGTTCCTCTTCGAGGAGGCCTCCGCGGTGCACGTCGGCTACTGGGGGTAGCGGCGGCCACGCCCCCCACCCACCCGGGAGGACCGGACATGACCGCACGGATCGCCTACCGGCGGATCTACGAGGAACCCTCGCCGCAGGACGGCCGGCGGGTCCTGGTGGACCGGATCTGGCCGCGCGGCATGACGAAGGCGGACGCCCGCCTGGACGAGTGGCTGCGCGACGTCGCCCCCTCGACGGAACTGCGCACCTGGTACGGCCACGACCCGGAGCGCTTCGCCGAGTTCCGCCGCCGCTACCTCGCCGAGCTGCGCGACGCCGGGCACCGGGAGGCCGCCGGCCACCTGCGGGAACTCGCCGCCCAGGACGCGCTCACCCTGCTGACCGCCACCAGGGACGTCGACCACAGCCAGGCCGCCGTACTGGCCGGATGGCTGGCGGAGCCCGGGCCCTGAGCTGCGCCCTGACCCGCGCTCTGACCCGCGCCCTGCCGCGCGCCCCCGGTCAGCGGTGCGCCTCGATGAAGCCGCTCACCGTCCGCACGTACTCGGCCGGGTGGGTGACGTGCGGGGTGTGGCCGGCCCCGGTCAGGGCCCGGACCTGCGCCCGGGGCAGCGCCCGCGCCAGCCGGGCGACGATCGCGGGGAACCAGGGCGGGCTCTCGGTGCCCACGGTGAGCAGGGACGGGCCCGGGTACGCGGACAGCCCGGCGAGGTCGAGCAGCGGCCAGCCCGGGTCCTGCTGTTCGTCGAGGAAGGTGGGGGCGTTGGTGAGGAGGGTGTCCCGGACCTCCAGCGGCAGCCGCTCCCACGTCCCCGGCCCGAAGGCGACCTCGTCCACGAACTGCCGCGCGCCCTCGCGGGTCTCGCCCGCGCGCAGGTGCGCCAGCACGGAGTCGATCCGCCGCTCCACCGCCCGCATCACGGGCAGCAGGTCCGGCTCCGGGGGCACGATCGCCATCAGCGGCGGCTCGTGGGCGATGAGCGTACGGAACAGCTCGGGGCGGCGGACGGCCAGGCCCAGGGCCGTCGAGGCGCCGAAGGAGTTGCCCGCGATGTGCGCCGGCGCCAGGTCGAGGGCCTGCACGAGGGCGGCGAGGTCGTCCTCGTCCTCCGTCCGGGAGCCGGGCCCGGGCGGGCGTTCGCTCCGGCTGTGCCCGCGCCGGTCGTAGACCAGGACGCGGTAGCGCTCGGCCAGGGGCGGCCGGACGAGGTCCCAGTGGGTGTGGTCGGCCCAGGAGCCGTGCACCAGGACGAGCGGATCGCCCACGCCCGTCAGCTCGTAGTGGAGGTCGACGCCGTTCACCCGGACCTTCGGCATGGTCCCGCTCCTCACCACTGGGATCCGCCCCCCGCTCCATTCAGTCATCGCGCCGCACCGACGGCAACCAGGTGGCCACGGCTCATCCGGGTGAGGGCCCGCGAGCCGGGGGCGGCGGGCGGGTGTGCGGGTGCGACCGTCGGTCGCATGCCCGTACTGCTCCCCCTGCTCCTGGTGTGCGCCGCCGTCGCGTCGGCGGTCGGACCGGCGCCGGGCGCCGCCCCGGCGGCCTTCGACACCGCGCCCGCGCGGGCCGCGCTCGGGCGGCTGCTGCCGGGGCGTGCCGCCCAGTTCGAGCTGACGGCCGGGGCCCGGCCGGCGGACGGCGCCGACGCCTTCACCGTGTCCGGCACGGCGGGCGCGATCCGGGTGCGGGGCACCTCCCCGGCCACCCTGCTGGCGGGCGTCGGCTGGTACCTGCGCACCGTCGCCCACGCCGACATCGGCCTCCCGGGCGACAGCACCGCGACGCTCCCGCCGGTGCTGCCGCCGGTGCCCGCCGCCCACACCGGCTCCGCCGTCGTCCCGCACCGCTACGCGCTCAACGACACCGACGCCGGCTACTCCGGGGCCTACCGCGGCTTCGCCGAGTACCAGCACGAGATCGACGTGCTCGCGCTGCACGGCTTCGACGAGGTGCTGGTCACCGTCGGCGCCGAGCAGCCCTACCACCGGGCGCTCCAGCGGTTCGGCTACTCCTCGGCCGAGCTGCGCGCCTGGATCCCGGCGCCCGCGCACCAGCCCTGGTGGCTGCTGCAGAACATGTCCGGCTTCGGCGGCCCGGTCTCCGAGCACCTGGTCGCCGCCCGTACCGCCGTCGGCCGCCGGGTCTGCGAGCAGCTGCGGGCGCTCGGCATGACCCCGGTCCTGCCCGGCTACTTCGGCACCGTCCCGGCCGACTTCGCCGCGCGCAACCCCGGCGCCGCCGTCGTGCCCCAGGGCACCTGGACGGCCTTCGCCCGGGACTCCTGGCTCGACCCGACCGACCCGCTGTTCGCCCGCGTCGCCGAGGCCTACTACACCGCCCAGCGCGAGGTGTTCGGCGACAGCGCGATGTACAAGATGGACCCCCTGCACGAGGGCGGCACCGCGGGCGGCGTCGACGTCCCCGCCGCGGCCGGCGCGATCCAGCGCGCGCTGCTGACCGCCCACCCCGGCGCGGTCTGGGCCGTCCTCGGCTGGGAGCACAATCCGACGGCCGCGCTGCTCGCCGGGGTGGACCGCCGCCGGATGCTGATCGTCGACGGCCTCTCCGACCGCTACGACGGCCTGGACCGCGAGGGCGACTGGAACGGCACCCCGTACGCCTTCGGCACCATCCCCAACTTCGGCGGCAAGACCACCTTCGGCGCCAACACCGGCGTCTGGACCGGCCGCTTCCACCGGTGGCGCACCGCGCCCGGCAGCGCGCTGAGCGGCATCGCCTTCATGCCCGAGGGCACCGGCAGCGACCCGGCGGCGCTCGCGCTCTTCGCCGACCTCGCCTGGTCGCCCGCCGAGATCGACCGGGCCGCCTGGTTCACCGCGTACGCGGCCGCCCGCTACGGCGGCGCCGACACCGGTGCGGCGGCGGCCTGGGCACAGCTGCGCGACGGCCCGTACGGCATGCCGTCCGACGGGTGGAGCGAGCCGCAGGACGGGCTGTTCACCGCGCGCCCCTCGCTGACCGCCGCCACCTCCGGGTCCTGGTCGCCGCCGAGGACGCGCTTCGACCCGGCCACGGTGCGCGCGGCCCTGGACGGCCTGCTGCGGGCCGCACCGGAACGGCGCGGCACCGACGCCTACCGCTTCGACCTGGTCAACGTCGCCCGGCAGGCCCTCGCCGACGAGAGCCGCCGCCTGCTGCCGCTGATCGAAAGGGCCTACACGGAAGGGGACTTGCGGGCGTTCCGCTCGCTGGTGGGCCGGTGGACCGCCGCCGAGGCCGAGCTGGAACGGGTGACGGCGACGGACTCCCGCTTCCTGGTCGGCAGTTGGCTCGCCCGGGTGCCGGACTGGGCCGCGGCCCCCGCCGAACGGGACCGACTCCGGTACGACGCCCGCTCGCTCCTCACCACCTGGGGCGGCACCCGCGCCGAGTCGGAGGACGGCGGCCTGCACGACTACGCCGCCCGCGAGTGGTCCGGCCTCGTCTCGGGCCTCTACGCGAAGCGCTGGGCGGCCTACTTCGCCTCCCTGGACGACGCCCTGACCCAGCACACCCGGCCGGTGCCGGTCGACTTCTTCGCCCTGGACGACGCCTGGGCGCACTCCACCGCCCCCGATCCGACCACCCCGGTCGGCGACCCGGTCGAGGCGGCGGCCGCCGTCGCCGCGAACCACCCTATGGTTGGCCCAAGTCGGCCCCCGGCCCCGGCACCTGCGGGTACCGTGCGGGCACGGGCCACGGCCGGGAGCGAGGGGCGGGAATGAGCGGGAGCGAAGCGGCACCGAACCCCCCGGCCGGGCCGGACCGGCCGGAGAGACGGCGGGTGCTGCGGCTCGCCGCCGCGCCCCTGGCCGCGTCGCTGGCGACGGCGCTCGGGGCCTGCGGCGGGCCGGCCGCCGGACCGTCCCCGGACCCGTCGGCCTCCACCGGGTCGCCGACGCCCCGGCCGAGCAGCGCGAGCCCCACCCCGGCCGGCCCGGCCGACTGGGCCGCGCTGGCCAAGGACCTCGGCGGCGCCGTCATCGGCCCGCAGGACGCCCGCTACCAGGACGCGAGCCGGCTCTACCAGCCGCAGTTCGACGACCTCCACCCCGCCGGGATCGTCTACCCGGCCTCCTCCCAGGACGTCGCCACCTGCCTGGCCTTCGCCCGCCGCCACGCCGTCCCGGTCGCGGTGCGCAGCGGCGGCCACAGCTACGCGGGCTGGTCCTCGGGCAGCGGGATGGTGCTGGACGTCGGCGCGATGGCGGGGGTCAGCGGTTCGGGCGGCCCGGCGACGGGCGGCTCGGCGACGGTCGGGGCGGGCGCGCGGCTGATCGACGTGTACGCCGGGCTGGCGGCCGACGGCGTGACCGTCCCGGCCGGTTCCTGCCCGAGCGTCGGCGTGGCCGGGCTGGCCCTGGGCGGCGGAATCGGCGTCACCTGCCGGGCGTACGGGCTGACCTGCGACAACCTGACCGGCGCAGAGGTCGTGACGGCGGACGGCCGGATCCGGCAGGTGGCGGCGGGCGCCGACGCCGACCTGTTCTGGGCGCTGCGCGGCGGTGGCGGCGGCAACTTCGGCGTGGTCACCTCCTTCACCTTCCGCACCCACCCGGCGGTGAGCTGCGCGTACGGCTTCCTCTCCTGGCCGTGGTCGGCCGCCGGGTCGGTGGTCGCGGCCTGGCAGGCCTGGGTGGCCGGCGCACCGGACGAGCTCTGGGCCAACCTCCACCTGGACACCTGGCCGGACGGCAGGCTGCGCCTCACCAGCACCGTCAACCTGCTCGGTTCGCAGGGTGAACTCGCCGACCTGGTCGACCGCTTGGCCGTCGCGCCGGCCACCGCCTCGCTGCACACCGCGCCGTTCCTGGACACCATGAAGGAGATGGGCGGGGTGGCCGGCTGGTCGGAGGCCGCCGCCCACCTGCCGGGCAGTCTGCCGGGCCGGAACCCCGACGGCCGGCTGACCAGGGTGTCGTACGCGGCCCGGTCCGACTTCTACACCCGGCCGATCGGCGCGGCCGGGATCGCGGCCCTGGTGGCCGCCGTGGACCGGTACGCGCGGACGACGCCGCAGGGCGGCAGCGCCTCGGTCGCCTTCGACGCGCTGGGCGGCGCCGTCGGCCGGGTGGCCCCCGGGGACACCGCCTTCGTCCACCGCGGCGCCCTGTTCGCGGCCCAGTACATCGCCAACTATCCGTCTCCCGGCGCCGGTTCGGGGCCCGGGGTGGAGCAGTCCCAGGCCTGGCTGGAGGACGTCTGGAGCGCCATGCGCCCGTACGCGAGCGGCGAGGCGTACCAGAACTACCCCGACCCGCGGCTGACCGACTGGGCGCAGGCGTACTACGGCGGCAACCTCGACCGGCTGCGGCGGGTCAAGCGCGCCTACGACCCGGACGGCCTCTTCACCTTCCCCCAGGCCGTCACCCCGGCGTGATCCGGCCGCGCCCCGGGCGGACCGTGGCGAGCAGCACCAGGGCGGCGGCCTGGACGGCGGCCACGGTGACGACCAGCGCCGGGACGGACACCGCGGAGAGCGCGCCGGTGAGCGCCCCGCCGGCCAGCGTGGCGAGGCCGACCACGGCGGCGAACACCCCGTAGGCGGTCGCCCGGCGCGGCGCGGGGACGAGGTCGGCGACCACCGCCCGCAGGGTCGACTCCTGGACACCCAGCGCGGCACCCCACAACAGCGCGCCGGCCGCGGCGGGCGCCACCGCGTCGGCGAAGCCCAGCGGGGGCACGGCCGCGGCCAGCACGGGCAGCGCCACCAGGGTGCGCGGGCCGATCCGGTCGTACAGCCAGCCGGTGACCAGGCTCGCCAGCGCGCCGGCGAGCATCGTCCCGGCGTACAGCACCGGTACGGCGGAGGCGGTGAGCAGGTGGTGCCGGACGAGGTGGAAGGAGAGCACGCCGTAGGTGGTGAAGCCGGTCATGGTCGCCGCGGTGAACGCCGCGTAGGCCCAGAAGGCGCGGGGCAGCGGTGGGCGGACGGGCGCCGGGGACGGGGACGGAACTGAGGCTCGGGCAGGGGCTTGGGGCACCGGGGGTCGGGCGGGCCGCGCCGACTCGTAGCGGGACGGGTCGGGCACCCGGGAGCGCAGCCACCACAGCAGGCCGAGGGCCGCCACGCCCGGGGCGGCCAGCACGCCGAGCGCGGGCCCGTAGCCGCCGGTGGCCGCGAGCACGGCGGCCACGATGAGCGGGCCGATCACCGCGCCGACCTGGTCGAGGGCCTCGTGGACGGCGAAGCCCCGGCCCCGGCCGGTGGCGGCGGTGGCGTGCGAGAGCAGGGTGTCCTTGGCCGGTGAGCGGACCGCCTTGCCGACCCGCTCGGCGATCACCAGGGTGCAGGCCGCCCCCAGCGAGCCCGCCACGCCGAGCAGCGGCACGGCGGCGACGGTGAGCGCGTAGCCGCCGATCGCCAGCGCCCAGAACCGGCCGGTGCGGTCGGCGAGCGGCCCGGACAGCAGGCGCGGGACCAGCGCCGCCGCCTCCCCCGCGCCGGTCACCACGCCGACCAGCGTCGCCGAGGCACCGAGCGAGGCCAGCAGCGGGCCGGTGACGGAACGGGCGCCCTCGTAGACGAAGTCCGCGAGCAGGCTGACGATGCCGAACCACACCACGAACCGCCACGGCCGCATGCCCGCGCCGTCGCCGTCCCTGTCGCCGGTCTGTTTGGCCGCCCGCCGGGCCGCTGGATCGTTACCCACAACGCCTCCACGATCGCCACGAGGACCGGCGCAGGGCTCCGCGCGGCTCAGCCGAAGCCGTGCCTGCGGGGCGCCGTGACGTCAAGAGTGTCCCGCAGCATCGCGAGCGCCGCGCCGAGCGGGCTGGACCGGCCGCCGCTCACCGTGATGTCCCCGGCCTCGGGGCAGCCGTAGACGACCGCCTTCTCCGGGCCGGTCAGCGCGTACAGCGGGTCGCCCGGCGCGGTCGGCTCCAGGCGGACCTCGACCACCAGCGGGCGGTCCGCGCTCGCACTCGCCACCGCCCGCAGCCGGCGCCCCTCGGCGGCCGCGGCCAGCGCCGCCGCGCCCGTCCCGGCGTCCACCGCCACCGCGTCGACGCGCACGGCCGACGGGTCCCAGCCCCACAGCAGGGCCGCGAGCAGCCGCACCTTGGTGGCGGCGTCGGCGCCCGAGAGGTCGGCCGAGGGATCGGCCTCGGCGATGCCGAGCCGCTGGGCCTCGCCGACCGCCCGGTCGAGGGAGTCGCCCGCGGCCAGGCGGTCGAGCACGAAGGTGGCCGTCCCGTTGGGGCAGGCCCGGACCGTCCGGCAGCCGAGGCCCCGCACCCCCGTGCGCGCCAGGTCGGCCGTCGGGAGGGCGGCTCCGGTGGCCCCGGAGATCCTGATCAGGCTGCCGCCGGCCCGGGCGGCCGCGCCGAGTTCACGCCAGTGGCCGAGCAGGTGGCTCTTGGTGGCGGTGACGACGTGGACACCGCGGCCGAGCGCCAGGACGGCCTCATCGGCGGCCTGTTGCCGCAGCTGCGGGGAGGACGGCAGCGCCTGGACCAGCACCCGCGCACCGGTCCGGTCGAGGGTCCGCGCCAGCGGGCCCGGCGGAGCCCACTCGGCCCGGGGCGGGACCGGGCCGCCGTCCCGCAACTCCACCTCCGCCGACCCGACCCGGACGGCCGCCAGCCTCGGCCGGACGCCGTGGTCGCGGGCGAGCTCGTCCGCGTGCGTCAGCAACCGCTCGGCGAAGGCGCGGCCGACCGGGCCGAAGCCCGAGAGGACGACCGCCGGGTCGTCGTCCGAACGCACGACCGCCGGGTCGTCGCCCGGCGCGGCCGGGGGCACGGGCCCGGCAACTGGTGAGGACATCCGGGCAGGATACCCCCGGGGCCGTCGGGCACTCGGCGCCCTGCCCGGCCGGGCCGGCGCGCGGCCGCGCCCGCCGTCCGGGTGGCGCCGACTCTCGGCTTCGGCACCGGCGGTGAGCATCCGTCCGCCGCCCGCTCCGGACCGGGAACCGGACGCGGACCAGGTGGAACCATCCCACCGGGTCCGGCCCGGTGGCCGAGCAGGGTGTCCCGGGGTTGCATGGGGTGACCGAGCCCCGAGACCGTGGAGGTCACCGTGTACGAGATGTGGGCCGAGCACGACCCGGCGGTGTCGCCGCCCGCCGTGGTGTGGCACGTGGTCGCTAAGGACGACGCGTCGGCGTCGCTGTGCGGGCGGTTCCTGGAGCCGTCCCAGCGCGTACTGCCGCCCGGCGACGGCTCGCCGGTGCCGGACCGGTACTGCGACCCCTGCCTGGTGACCGTCCGTGAGGCGATCGCGGCCGGCGGGCGCTGACGGCCGGAGCGGCGCGCCGGGCGGGGCCTGGGGCCCGAGGACGGTGGTCGGCGGCCGAGGCGCAGGGTCGGCGGCGGCCGAATGCCGTCAAGCCCGCACGAATCGGAACCCGTGACGAACCCGCAGGTCGGAGCGGTGATCCGGAGCCGCTGACCCCGGTGCGCGGGCCGTCCGGGGACCGCTACCATCTCCACTCGTCGCACACCCGTTCACCATGCAACAACCGCGCGCCGCTCATGTCGTCGCGCCCAGGGGGAGGACCATCGCATGGGCGCGCCCCAGCGTTCTGCTGCCATGAGCACGTCAACAAGAGCCGCCACCGCCGTGGCCCTGCTCATCGGCTTCTACCTGCTCGCCCTCGGCATCGTCGCGGGCCTGATCGCCCTCGACGTCGCCCTGTACCAGGCCTCCGGCCAGTTCCGCCCGGGGCTGGTCAAGCTCTGGGCGCTGAGCGCCGCCGTCGCCTACCCCGTCGTCCGGGTGGTGTTCCTGACCCGGCGTCGCAAGGACGACGGCGAACTGCCCGGCGTGCTCCTCACCCGCGAGCGGCAGCCCGAGATCTGGGCGATGGTCGACCGGATCTCCGAGCGCACCGGCGTCCGCGGCCCGGCCGAGATCCGCCTCGTGCCCGAGGTCAACGCGGGCGTCATGGAGGAGAGCAGGCTGCTCGGCCTCGTCCCCGGCAAGCGCCACCTGGTGATCGGCGCCCCGCTGCTGATCGGCCTCACCGAGGGCGAGCTGGAGTCCGTGCTGGCGCACGAGTTCGGGCACTACAGCAACCGGGACGTCCGGCTCGCCGCCGTCACCGTCGCCGGCCGCCGCGCCGTCCTGCACACCATCGGCGGACTGCACCACCGCGCCGACCAGCACCAGGCCCAGGAGGCCGTCAAGCTCGCCGCCAAGGCCGAGAAGCGGCTGGCCAAGGGCCGCAAGCCCTCCGCGGAACAGGCCGGCGGCGGCGTGGACCGAGTGCTCGCCAAGCTGTTCACCGGCTACGCCAAGCTCTACTTCCGGGTCTCCGAGGCGGTCGGCCGCCGCCAGGAGTACGCGGCCGACCAGGTCGCCGCCCAGCTCGCGGGCCGGGACGCCACCGCCGCCGCCCTGCGCCGGATCCCGGCGCTGGAGGCCGCCCAGAACTTCTACCTCAACCGCTACGCCACCATCGGCTGGGACGCCGGACTGCTCCCGCCGCCCGGCCAGGTCTACGGCGGCCTCCAGCACCTGCTGAGCGACCCGAAGCGCCGCGCCGAACTCGCCGAGCACGCCCTCGAACTGCCCGAGGAGCAGCCCGACCCGTACGACTCCCACCCGCCGATCCACCTGCGGGTCGCCGCGATCGAGGCGCTGCCCGACGACGGCCGCGGCCCCGGCGCCGCCGGCCCCGCCCTGGCGCTGCTGCACGACTCGGAGCGGGTGCTCGCCGAGCTGGAGGTCGTCTCGCTCGTCCCGGAGGCCTCCGGCAAGCACCGGGCCGACTGGCCCGAGCTGGTCCGCACGGCCATGCTGGCGCGCGCCCGCGAGGCCGCCGAGGACGCCCGCCGGGCGCTCACCGGGCTGGGCCTGCCGCCCACCGCCCACGGGCTGCTCGACGGCATCGACGCCGGGCGTGCCTGGGAGTTCACCGACCGGCTGCCCAAGAGCGAGCAGGCCGCCGCGGCCACCGGCCGGGCCGCCCGGGAGTTCGCCCGACCGGCGCTGCGCGAGGAACTGGCGCACGCCACCGTCGTCGCCCTGGCCGAGGCCGGGCTCGCCGGCTGGGAGCTCTCCTGGGGCGGGCCGGCCGAACTCCGGCTGCCGGACGGCTTCGCGGACGGTTTCGACGCGGCCCTGGACGCCGCCTGCGCGGACGACCCGGACACCGCCCCGCTGCGGGCGCTGCTCGCGGGGGCCGGGCTGCCGACCGCCGCCGCTGTGTGATCGGTGTGATCGGTCGGATCGATCACAGCGATCCGACCGGTCGTCGCCGCACCCGCCCACGCCCGGACTGGTCCGCACCAGTCAACGCCCGGACTCGTCCGCACCAGTCAACGCCCACACCGCACCACCGGAGGAACACCCTTTGCTCGGCATCATCGTGCTGTCCGTCGTCGGCCTCGCCCTGCTGTTCCCGGTCGTCATGACCCGGCTGGCCAAGCGCAAGCTGGCCCAGCTCGAACGGGCCAAGGCCACCATCGCCCGGCACGAGGCACGACAGGCGGAGGAGGCCCGGGCGAAGAACACCATCGTCCCGGCCGACCACGGGCTGCTGCTCGGCAGCGAACTGCTCCTGGACGACCGGCCCGAGGACGAGGAGGCCGCCGTCCTCGCCGCCGCCAAGGCCGGCGACTGGCGGACCGCCGCCACCTACCTCGCCGCCGACGCCACCGCCGACGTCCGCTGGCGGCGGCAGCGCCAACTGGCCGAGCTGGCCGCCGAGGACGACGCCTGGCTGCGCGCCTGGCGCGCCGAGCGGCCGCAGGACCCGGCCGCCGCACTGCTGCACGCGGACGCCCTGGTCTACCTGGCCTGGAACATCCGCAGCAGCGCCCGCGCGACCGACGTCAGCCGCGAGCAGTTCGCGGGCTTCCACCGCGTCCTGGCCGAGGCCGGGGAGGCCGCCGTCGCGGCCGCCGCGCTCGCCCCCGAGGACGACCCCAACCCGTGGGTCGCGCAGATCCCCATCGCCATGGGCCTCGGCTGGTCCAACGACCGCTTCCGGCAGCTGTGGGCCGAGTTGGTCGCGCGCGACCCGCGGCACTGGGCGGCGCACACCCGGGCGCTGCAGTACTGGTGCGCCAAGTGGCGCGGCAGCCACGAGCTGATGCACGGGTTCATCGACGGGGCGATCGCCGCCGCCCCGGCCGGCAGCCTGCTCGCCCCGATCAAGCTGGAGGCCTACTTCGAGCAGTTCGCCAAGGACGGCGAGAAGCTCACCGCCTGGCAGCGCCCCGAGGTCGGTGCCGCCCTGGACGCCGCGCTCGCCGACCTCGCGGCGGCCGACCCCGGCCACCCCCGGATCCGGTACGCCCACGGCTGGCTCGCGTACGCGCTGACCCGGGCCGGGCGGCCGACCGAGGCGCTGGCCCAGTTCCAGGCGCTGGGCCGGTACATCCCGCAGCCGTTCACCAACTTCAACGACCCTCGGCAGTCGTTCATCGACCTGCGGGTCGCCGCCGTCCAGGGCGCGGTCGCGGCGGCGGAGCAGCAGCCGGCCTGACCGGGCGCTCCCGCCGGGGTCAGGGGGGCGGGGTCAGGGGGCCGGGAACCGGGTGACGCTGGTGACCCGGCAGCTGACCTTGTCCTTCACCGCGGTCGCCCCGCGCGCCTTGAGCGAGGCGCTCTGACCCGCGGCCAGGTTGTCGGTCGCGGCGGGGGCCTCCGCCACCCGGGTGCCGGAGGCGTCCACGAACTCCACCTGGACGAGGTAGTTCGACGACGTGTCGGTGTGGTTGGTGACCTTGAGGGCCGCCGACGGCCAGTGGATCGCGCCGTCCACCTCGCACGCCGAGATCTCGACGTCCTTGGTCGCGTCACCGCCGGCCCCGGCCGGGGCGGCGGTCGGGGCGGCGGTCGGAGCGGCGGTCGGAGCGGCGGTCGTCGGCGCCGACTGGGTACCACCCGGTGCCGGACCGGCCACCGTCGTGGCCGGGACGGGGGCACCCGTACTCGTGGTCGTGGTGACCGGAGTCGGGTCGCAGGCGGCGACGCCGAGGACGGCGGTGGCGGCGGCGAGCAGGGCGAGGGCGGTGCGTCGCATGGTCCCCCCTGGGACGTGGTGCGGACAGTGCGGGAACCGTATCGACGCATGCCCGCCGGCGTGGGCGGTACGGCGCTTCCGTGACCGCTCCGGAACGCACCCGCCGCTCTCCACCCGCACCGTTCAGCTCACCAACCCCTGCTGCACACCCGGCAGTCCACTTCCCGTCGGCACGACCGACACCACCACCCACCACCCCGAAGGGGACCCCATGCGGCACCACCGCGCCCTGCTCGCCGGCACCGTCCTGTCGGCGGTGCTGATCACCGGCTGCGACTCCACCACCCGAGCCGCCGAGCGCCCCACGACCACTCCGGCCACCTCCGCCGCCACCACCTCCGCTGCCGCGCCGACGGCCGCCACCGCAGCCGCGAGTGCCGGGACGGCGCCCGCCGACCTGCCCGACGGATACGACGCGACCCGGGACGCCGAGGCCGATGTGAAGGCCGCCCTGGCCCGCTCCGCCGGGGACCAGCGCCCGGTCCTGCTCGACTTCGGGGCCAACTGGTGCCCCGACTGCAAGGTGCTGGACAAGCTGTTCCGCTCCCCGCAGGTCACCCCGCTGCTGCGGGACGACTACCGGGTCGTCGCGGTGGACGTCGGCCGCTTCGACCACAACCTCGACCTCGCCGCCCGGTACGTCGACCTCCGGAGCAGCGGCATCCCCGCCCTGGTGGTGCTCTCCCCCGACGGCACCGTGCGCACCGCCAGCAACGACGGGGCCTTCTCCAACGCCCGCGCCATGAGCGCCGGCACGGTCGCCACCTTCCTCACGCGCTGGGCGCAGGCATGACGGTGACCCGACGGGCGGCCGGCGCGGTCGCCGCACTCCTGGTCCTCGGGGCGGCCGGCTGCGCCGCCGACCCGGCCCCGGCCGCCGCCCCCATCGCCAGCTACCGTGGCGGCGGGGTCACCGTCTCCCTCCGGCTCGCCCCCGGCGACGACGGCCACCTGGTCCTCGCCGCCACCTTCACCCCCGACGAGGCGGGCTTCCACCTCTACAGCGTCGACCTGCCCGCCGACGGCATCGACGGCCTCGGCCTGCCCACCCGGCTGGCCGTGCGCGGCGGGCTGACGCCGGACGGCGCCGTCCGGGCCGACCGCCCGCTGCGCACCGTCAGCCCCCTGGACCTCGGGGTGCAGCTGCCCGTCTACCCGGACGGCGCGGTCACCGTCGCGCTCCCGGTCCGCCGGACCGCGGCCGGGCCGAGCGAAGCCGTCGTCAGCTTCGGCGCGTGCAGCGAACAGCGCTGCCTGATCCCCGTCACCGACCAGGTCGTCCCGCTCGGCGCGGTCGGCTGACGAACCGATCGCCGAACCGTCGCACCGCCCGCATCCGGCACGTTGGGCCTCTTGCGCGTCAGTCCGGCAGCCAGTGCAGCTCGTGCGCCAGGGTTCTGGCGGCGGTACGGACGCGGCGGTGCAGCGGCAACTGCTCGCGCGGGAGGACCAGGTGGAACGTCAGGCCGGGCGCGCCCCGCAGCGGTCGCCAGGTGAGACCGGCCGGTTGTGCCGTGGCCGCGGCTTCACCGGCGGGGGCGAGGGTGACCCCGTCGCGCAGGTCGCGCTGGGACATGTCGAAGGACACGGCGAGCGTGTGGAACCGGGGGTGCGGTCGGGTGTCCCGGAACACCGCGGACAGCTGATCGTGGACCACGGGGTTGGCCGCACGGTCCGGGAGTCGCAGCGGATACGCGGCCGCGTCGGCGATCTCGATCTCCGGGTGTCCGGCCAGCGGATGGTGCTGCGCCAGCTGGACCCCGATGCGCGCACGCCGCAGCAGCAACCTGCTTACGCCTCGGCCCGGTTGCTCACCGCGGGTGATCCCGGCATCGATGCGGCCGTCGGCGACCGCGGGGGAGATCTCCGGTGTCGCCATCGGGACCGCTCGGACGTCGAGTCCACTGTTGTCGCGCATCAGCCTGTCCACCAGGGCCGGTGTCGTCTCGGCCCCGGTGCTGAGGCTGTATCCGATGCGCAGCGTGCCCAGTTCACCGGCCGCCGCGCTCCGGGCGGTGTCCCATGCCCGGTCCAGCGCCGCCAGCGCGGGCGGCGCGGACTCCGCCAGCGCCGCACCGGCCGTGGTCAGTACGACGCTGCGCGTGCTGCGGACCAGCAGGGCCGTACCGAGTTCCTTCTCCAACCGGCGCATCCGGGCGCTGAGTGCGGGCTGGGCGATGCCGATCCGTGCGGCTGCCCGGGTGAAGTTCAACTCCTGTGCCAGCACCAGGAAGTAGCGCAGGCTCACGGTGTCCGGCGCCACGTGCCCTCCCCCCCGATTGATAACGATCCGTTCTGAGCCTAGCCCGTACCGGTCTTTCCCTCGGCCGCACGTCAAGCCCTAGCCTGCGCATGCCGGGATCGACCGATCCGGGTGTCGATGCGGAGCCGGACGTGTCCGGCCGAACGCAGGAGGTTCTCCGTGGCCAAGGGCTACTGGGTCAGTGTCTACCCCGCGATGTCCGACCCTGAGGGGCTGACCGCCTACGACGAGCTGGCCGGTCCGGCTGTCCGGGCCGGGGGCGGGCGCCTCCTGTCCCGTGGCAGTCGAGTCGTCGCCCGCGAGGCTGGAATCACCCGACGCGTCGTGCTGATCGAGTTCGACAGCTTCGAACAGGCCGTCGCGGCCTACGAGAGCGCGGCGTACCGGAAGGCGCTGCTGGCCCTCCCCGACGGCTTCGAGCGCGACTTCCGCATCACCGAAGGCCTCGACTGACCGACGGGAGGCCCTCGACCGGTGGCGCACCGACGCCGAGCACCGAGCGGCGCAGCAGCGCGGCCGGGCGCAGTGGTACCAGAGCTACTCGCTGCACGTGGCCAAGGTCGAGCACAGCCACGGGTTCGCCCGCGCGGAGGGGTGACAGCGGAGCAGTGACAGCTGTCATGCCGGATCGGTGACGGAGCGACCTGCCGCACGGGGGTCGTGGTCGGCCAGGCTGACGCTGCAAGGAACGAACGGCCGGGAAGGCAGGCGGGGAGAGGGTGCGCAGCATGAAGGTGTTGGTGGCCGGGGCCGGGATCGGGGGGCTCTGTCTGGCCCAGGGGCTGGTCCGGGCCGGGATCGACGTGCGGGTGTTCGAGCGGGAGGGCGCGGCGGACAGCCGGTACCAGGGGTTCCGGATCGGGTTGGACGAGCCCGGACTGGCCGCGCTGCGGGAGTGCCTGCCGCCCCGGCTGCACGGCCTCCTGGCGGCGGTGACCGGACCGCTCGCCGGCGAACGGCGCGTGGTGGACGAGCAGTTGACGGAGCTGCGGCGGCTCGGCCCGACCGGCGGGGGAACCGCCGCCGACCGGCACGTGCTGCGGCAGCTGCTGCTGGCGGGGCTCGGGGACCGGGTGGAGTTCGGGCGGGCCGTGGTCGGGTACCGGGAGCGGGCGGACGGCCGGGTGGAGGCACGGTTCGCGGACGGCACCGGCGTGCTGGGCGACCTGCTGGTCGGGGCGGACGGCGTGGGCTCGGCCGTACGGCGGCAGCTGCTGCCCGGGGCCGAGGTCGCCACCGTACCGGGCGGCGCGCTGCTGGGGCGCACCCCGATGACCGAACGGCTCGCCGCGCTCGTACCGGGCGCCGGCACCCTGGTCCAGGGGCCCGGGGCGAGCCTGCTGATCGGCCGGATGGACTTCCGCCGCCCGCCCCGGCTCGCGGCGGCCGAACTGGCACCGGAGGTGGAACTGCCGGACACCGGAAGCTACCTGCGCTGGGTGGTGATGCTGCCCGAGCCGCTCACGGGCCCCGCGCCGACGGACTGGGCGCAGGTGCGCGACCGACTGCTCGTCCTGGTCCGCGACTGGCACCCGGACCTGGTCGAGCTGGTCCGGCGGTCCGACGTCGGCAACAGCTCACCACTGACGTTCCGCTACTCCGAGCCGGTACCCCACTGGGGCACCGGGCCGGTCACCCTGCTCGGCGACGCGATCCACCCCATGCCGCCCAGCGCCGGCCAGGGCGCCAACCTCGCGTTCCGCGACGCCGCCCTGCTCTGCCGCTCGCTCACCGCCGTCCACCGCGGCGAGGCCGAACTGCCCTCCGCCCTCCAGGAGTACGAACTGCGGATGCTCGACCGGGGCTTCACCGCGGTCGCCGCCGGCCTGGCCCGACTCCCGGACTTCACCCCGTCGCGCTAGTGTCCTGAGTCTGGAATTCGCTTCAGATATCCGGCGAGGCGTTCGAGGATCTCGTCGGCGGTCTTGGTCCAGATGTAGGGCTGCGGGTC
>NZ_JBHZCN010000150.1:0-17936 GCF_042755465.1 Kitasatospora sp. NPDC059160
CCGCGATCGTGCGGCTCTGGGAGAACGCCTGGGCGGAGTTCGTGCCGTTCCTGAGCTTCGACGTCGAGGTCCGCCGGGTCATCTGCACCACGAACGCGATCGAGTCCGTCAACGCCAGGATCCGCAAGGCCGTCCGCTCGCGCGGGCATTTCCCGAACGAGCAGGCCGCGTTGAAGTGCGTCTACATGGCGATCATGTCCCTCGACCCGACCGGTGACGGCCGAAAGCGCTGGATGACCCGCTGGAAGGCCGCGTTGAACGCCTTCGAGATCGCCTCCGACGGCCGACTCTCCGCCGGCCGCCGTTAACTCAACCCAACCGAGTTACACCGTTCACTGGACAGACCCGATTCAATCGTGATAGTCTCGCCTGTGGCGGGTCGCTGTGCCTGGAGCGGGACGCGCAGCGGGGTAGTAGATGTCGGGCCTGGACTGGTCGCTGCCGGACCCGATGTTGACCGTAGCGGTGAACAGTCCCGAGCTGCACGCGGGGTAGGCAGCTGAACCGAAGTGGGGCAGCTGTCGCTGGGGGCTGGAGGTGCACGCGCACCCAGTGGTGGTGCGTTCCCGACTTGGCGCCGGCCTGTCCGGTGCGTTCCCTGAGATCCGGGACACCGCGCTCGCCCAGCTGCCGGAGGGCGCCGGGCTGGACGGGGAACTCGTGGTCTGGGAGGACTGGCGGCTCGCCTTCGATGCGCTCCAAGCCCGTGCCGATGCGCGGGGCGCCCGGGCGGTGGCTGCGTCCTGGGGGCGGCCAGCGCACTTCGTGGCGTTCGACCTGTTGCACTGATGGGGATCTTTGAATCTCCTCACCCTGTGCTGAGGATGGCCCCGGAGTTGCTCGCCTTGATTCCTCGGGCGTGCACGTGCTGATCTGTAGGTGGATGCCGAACTCGACGGCCGGCTCTTGATCGGGTGGCTGGGTGGGCACGTGGGAGCGGACTCAGGGTTCGATGACGAGGTGTTCGATGAGGTCGTCGCGCAGCGTGAACAGATAGCGGAGATCGATGGTGCCGCCGGGGAAGTTGCCTTCGAGGTGGTGTGTGGCGATGTAGTGGGCCGTGTCGGCCTCCTGAGCGTTCGTGAGGCGGATGGTGTAGGTGAATTCGTTGGCGGATCGGGCCAGCCACTGTTCAATCGCGGCGCTGCCCCGGTAGGTGTTGCCGTCGTCGGTCACTGTGGCGTCGTCGGTGAACGTCGTGATCGCGGTGCCGGTGTCGTGGGCGCGGTGCGCTGTGAGGTAGCGGGTGATGACCTCGGGCAGGTCGTCCGGGGTGATGGTCCGGGGCTGGTTGTCGTGCATGACGCTCCTGATGGTGGTGGCGGGTTCAGACGGTGGGGGTGGTGCCGCCGTCGATGACGTGTTCGGCACCGACGATGGCCGAGGCGCGGTCGGAAACGAGGAAGGCGACGAGCTCGGCGACCTCCTCGGGCCGGTTGGGACGACCGAGCGGGATGCCGCCCAGGGAGTCCATCAGCCGGCCCAGCGCCGCTTCCCGGCTGATGCCGGCGTCGTGGGCGATCCGGGCGACGAGGTTGTCCGCGGCCGAGGTCTGCACAAAGCCGGGCGAGACGGTGTTGACGCGGACGCCGTGCGGGGCGACCTGGTTGGCCAGGCCCTTGCTGTACGTGGTCAGGGCGGCTTTGGCAGCGGCGTAGGCCAGGGTGCCGTTCCACAGCGGCATGCGGCGCTGGATCGAGGTGACGTGCACGACCGCGCCGTTGCCCGCGGCGATCATGTGCGGCAGAAGTGCCCGGTCCAGACGGACGGCGGCCAGCAGGTTCGTGTTCAGTTCCCTGGCCCAGTCGTCCTCGCCGAGCGCGGCGAATCCTCCTGCCGGCGCCTCGGACCCACCGAGGGTGTTGACCAGGATGTCGACGCCTCCCACGCGGGCTTCCACCTCCGAGGCGACCTGGGCGGCCCCCTGGGCGGTGGCCAGGTCGGCGGTGATGAACGTCTTCTCCTCGACGTCGTCGGGGCGGCTGCGGGCGGTGACCAGTACGGTCGCGCCGGCCTCGGCGAGCCGTCGGGCGATCGCGGCTCCGGTGCCCTTGGTGCCGCCGGTGACCAGAGCGCGTCGGCCTTCGAGCGATTCGCTGATGGATGTGGTCACGGTGTGCTCCGTTCCCGGGGGCGGGTAGTCAAGGCGCCACCCCCCGTCCCTGCTGCTAAAATAGAAGCTACTAACTTCGACTTTAGCAGTGACTGAGGGGATGGTCGCCTTGGCAAGCCGGATCAGGCTGGAGGACCGGGAGTGCCCACTGTCCACGACGGTGGAACACGTCGGCGAGTGGTGGACACTGCTGATCCTTCACGACGCCTTCGACGGCTACACCCGCTTCGACCAGTTCCAGGAGAGCCTGGGCATCTCCTCCAGCATGCTCACCACCCGGCTGAAGGCCCTGGTCGCGGACGGTCTGCTGGAGCGCCGGCCCTACCAGAGCAGCCCCGTCAGGCACGAGTACGTCCTGACCGAACTCGGGCGCTCACTGCGTTCGGTGATCGTCGCCCTGGCCGCGTGGGGCAACCACCGCCTCACGCCGACGGAACGCAGCATGATCCTCGTCGACGCGCACAGCGGCGAGGAAGTCGAGCCCGTCGTCGTCGACGCCAAAACCGGCCGCCGACTCGACGACAGCACCGCCTACGTCTTCACCGCGGGCCCCGCAGCCAGCGACGCGATGCGCAGCCGCTACGCGGCACGGCCGGCCATTCCCGCGGAAGAGGCGTAAGCCCGCCCGGAAGAGCCTCGTACAGCCTTGAGCAGGGCCGCGAGCACGGGCTGCACCTGACCGCCTCGCAGCAGCGGTTATCGCTGGCGTGATACCTGCCAACCCTCCCAAGTCGTTGAGAACTGAATCGAGTGAGGCGAGGAGCAACACCGCTCGTTTCCAAGACTCACCAGCAGCACTCGGGCGAGGCCGACCGGCGGTATCGGTAAGTCAGGGCTATTGGTACTTACGGAATGGGATGTCTTGCTGATCGTCTCCGGTACACGCGGGGGACCGGCAGGGCCGGCGGAACCGCAGGTCTGGTGGATGCCCCGCTCAGATCAGCAGGTCGAAGAGTTCGAAGGCCTCGTCCCACTGGTCCGTGGAGGGGCGGCGGGTGTCGCGGGCGATGATTTTGAGGGCGCGGGCGAGGGCGACGCTGAGGCCGCCGGCCAGGTCGGGCAGCCGCTGTTGGGTGTCCTCGGCGGCCTCCATGCCGAGGGTCGGGCGGGCGGCGAGCTGGTCGAGCAGGGGGCGTAGTTCGATGCCCTCCTCCAGCTTGTCGAAGGCGTGGATGCTCTCCTGCAGGCCTTTGGTGACCGGGAGGTCCTGCGGCTCGATGATGTCCCGGCCGTTGGCCTTGGCATTGGCCGTGCCGATGAGGAAGAGGTCGTAGAGCTTGGCGTCCACGAAGTCGTTGTAGCGCTTGAGGTCGTTCTTGTGGACATCGAGGCCGGCGGCTGCGCGGAAGAAGCGCTCGAACTTGGGAATACCCATGACGGGCATGGCATGTTCCTTTCTTGCGTCGATGGACGAGCTGAGGTCATCCGATGGCGGGTGGTCTCACCTCCTCGAGGTGCTCGTGGGCCAGGCGGACGGCCATGGCGCCCTCGCCCACTGCGGAGGCCACCCGCTTGACCGAGCCGCTGCGGACGTCGCCGACGGCGAAGACCCCCGGCAGGCCGGTCTCCAGGGCGAGTGGGGCGCGGCCCAGGGGTTTCCAGAGGTCCGCTGCCACATGGGCCACGTCCTGCCCGGTCGGAATGAAGCCGCGCGGGTCCAGAGTGACGGCGCCCGCGAGCCACGAGGTGGCAGGGCTCGCCCCGATGAAGACGAACAGGGCGCGGGCCTCCAGCACCTGCTGCTCGCGGGTGCGGTTGTCCTGGACGACGACGGCTTCGACCCGGTCCTCGCCGGTGACCTCCTGGACCTCGGTGTGCAGCCGGACGTGGATCCGCGGGTTCTGCTCGATCCGGTCGATCAGATAGCGGGACATGTTGTGGCCCAGGTCTTCGCCGCGGACCAGCAGGTGCACGGCGGGCGACTCGCGCGCCAGGAACAGGGCTGCCTGGCCGGCAGAGTTGCCGCCGCCGACGACGGCCACTGTGTCAAGACGGCAGGTCCGCGCCTCCCAGAGGGTGGCGGCGTAGTGGACCCCGAGTCCTTCGAACCGCTCGACGCCGCGGGCGGGCAGCCGCCGGTAGCGTGCGCCGGTGGCGACCACCACGTTGTTGGCGGCGACCGTGCTGCCGTCGGCGAGCCGTACCACGTTGGCACCGTCGCGCTGTTCGAGGCCGGCGGCCTCGGCGGGTACGGTGATCCGGGCGCCGAACCGGGTGGCCTGCACGACGGCGCATTCGGCGAGCTCCATGCCGGAGATCCCCGCGGGGAAACCGAGGTAGTTCTCGATCCGGGAGGACGTGGCGGCCTGGCCGCCGGTCGCCACCGCGTCCAGGACGACGGTGGAGAGCCCCTCGGAGGCGCCGTACACTGCTGCGGCCAGGCCTCCGGGCCCCGCGCCGACCACCACGAGGTCGAGGACTGCCCTCGCGACGGTCTCGGTCCGCAGCCCGATCACCTGGGCGAGTTCGGCGTTGGAGGGATTGCGCAGCACCCGGTGCTCGTGCCAGACGACAATCGGAGTCTCCTCCGGAGCGATGCCGAGACGCGTCAGCAGCGCCTCGGCCTCGGTGTCCTTCTCCAGATCGGCCCAGCGGTGCGGGAGGCGATTGCGGGCGGCGAAGTCCAGCAGGCGCCGGGTGTCGGGGGAGAAGGCGGAGCCGATGATACGGAAGCCCGTGCCCGCGCCGGCCAGGATCGTGCGGCGCAGCAGGTAGGCCCGCAGGATCACGTCGCCGAGCGCGGGTTCTCGGCTGAGCAGGTCGCGCAGGGCGGCCAGACCCACCGCGAGAACCTCGCCGGGCGTGCTCACCAGCGCGCCGAGGAGGGCGGTCTGGCCCTCCAGTACGCCGAGTTCGCCGAGGAAGCTGCGCGGCTCGTGCAGGTGGACGAGCTGCTGCTGCTCGCTGTGGCCTTCGACCACGGCCACCGTGCCGCTGAGGACCACGAAGAACTCCTCGCTGGGGTCGCCCGCCCGGACGAGCTGTTCCCCCTCGCGGACCGGCCGTACCTGTCCGCAGGATCTGAGGATCGCGATCTGGTCGTCCGACAGCAGCGGATAGGCGCCGTGGACGTCAGCTGGCGGCGTGAGCGTCGGCACGATGGACTCCCTTCGGTGGAAACGGACGTCGGCTCAGACCATCGCCTCGTGCACGAAACACCACCGCCAGTCCTCGCCGGGTTCGAACGACCGAACGATCGGATGCCCGTGGGTCGCCGCGTGACCGCGGGCGTGCCGCATCGGCGAGGAGTCGCAGCAGCCGACGTTGCCGCAGGTCAGACAGAGACGCAGGTGCAGCCACGGAGTCCCCGTGTGCAGGCAGGCCTCGCAGCCCTGCGGTGTTCTGGGCGCCACGGGCCGAACCATGGACAGGTGCGGGTCGGGAAGGCTGGTCATCGCGACCTCCCGGAGGCGGAGTCGGCCGGTCCGCGGGACGCAGAGAGTGACTCGCCCACCCACCGGCGCAGCGCGTTGGCGGGCGCGGCTCCGGTCTGGCGGGCGACGGGCCGGCCATGGTCGAGGATCAGCAGGGTGGGTACGGCTTGGACCTCGAACCGCTGCGCCAGGGCCGGCGACTTGTCGATGTCGACCTTGACGAGCTTGATCTGGCCGGCCAGGTCCTTGGCGACCTGTTCGAGGGCTGGGCTCACCATGCGGCAGGGACCGCACCAGGTGGCCCAGAGGTCGACGAGCACGGGCAGGCTCGCCTGCTCGGCGACCTCCCCGAAGTCGGTGTCGCCCGCTTCGGCGATCCACGGCAGCGGGGCATGGCAGTTTCCGCAGCGCGGGCTGCCCTCCGCCGCGGCGGGTACGCGGTTGGTCCGGCCGCAGTTGGCGCAGGCGACCGTCGACAGAGAGGCCCCGCCGCCTTCGGTACTGCCGTCACGGCCCCTGCGGTCGGTGCGGCCTTCCGGAGAAGTGGTCATCACTGCTCCTGCAGCTCGTCCTGGAGGGTTACGGTCAGTTCGGCGGCCCTGGCGTCGACCAGGATGGTCACGCCTTCGCGTGCCTCGCCGCTGAGCAACGCGCGGCCGATCCTGGTCTCGACCTCGTGCGCAATGAAGCGGCGCAGCGGCCGGGCGCCGTAGACCGGGTCGTAGCCTTCGGCCGCGATCAGCCGTCGGGCGTCCTCGGTGAGTACCAGGTCGATCCGCTGCTCGGCGAGGCGGTGGCGCAGGTCCTCCAGCAGCAGGTCCACGATGCGCTCGATCTGCGCGATGCCGAGCGGGTGGAAGAGCACGATGTCGTCCACCCGGTTGAGGAACTCGGGCCGGAAGTGGCCGTTGAGTTCGCCCATGACCAGGTCCCGGACCTCGGGCTTGATCTCGCCGGCCTGGGTGGCGTCCTGGAGCAGGTACTGGGAGCCCAGGTTCGAGGTCATGATGATGACGGTGTTGCGGAAGTCGACGGTACGGCCCTGCGAGTCGGTGATCCTGCCGTCGTCCAGCACCTGGAGCAGCGTGTTGAAAACGTCGGCGTGCGCCTTCTCGATCTCGTCGAACAGGACGACTGAGTACGGCTTGCGGCGCACCGCCTCGGTCAGCTGACCGCCTTCCTCGTAGCCCACGTAGCCGGGGGGCGCGCCGACCAGGCGGCTGACGGTGTGCCGCTCCTGGTACTCGCTCATGTCGAGTCGGATCATGTTGCCCTCGCTGTCGAACAAAGCGGCGGCCAGCGTCTTGGCCAGCTCGGTCTTCCCGACGCCGGTCGGGCCGAGGAAGATGAACGAGCCGATCGGCCGGCGCGGGTCGCGTACCCCGGAGCGGGCCCGGATCACCGCGTCGGCGACGAGCTGGACGGCCTCGTCCTGGCCCACGACCCGCTCGCGCAGGATCTCGTCCAACTTGAGCAGTTTCTGCCGCTCGCCCTCCTGGAGCCGAGTGACGGGGATACCGGTCCACGCGGAGACGATCTCAGCGATCTCCTCGGCGGTCACCACCTCACGCAGCATCCGGCTCTTGCCCTGCTTGTTGGCGAGCTGTTCCTCCTCGGCGGCCAGCCGGCGCTCCAGTTCGCTGACGGTTCCGTAGCGCAGTTGGGCGGCCCGGTTGAGATCGTAGGCCCGTTCGGCCTCCTCGGCCTCCTGCCGGGCGCGTTCCAGTTTCTGGCGCAGTTCCTGGACCTTGCGAATGGCCTGGCGCTCGGCCTCCCACTGGGCGTGCTTGGCGTCCACCTCCCCCCGCAGGTCGGCCAGTTCACGCCGCAGGTCCTCCAGGCGGGCGCGGCTGGCCGGGTCGGTCTCAAGGTCCAGCGCGGCCTCCTCGATCTCCAGCCGGGTGGCCCGGCGGGTGAGTTCGTCGAGTTCGGCGGGCATGGAGTCGATCTCGGTCCGCAGCCGCGCGCAGGCCTCGTCGACCAGGTCGATGGCCTTGTCCGGGAGGAAGCGGTCGCTGATGTAGCGGTGGCTGAGGGTGGCGGCGGCGACCAGCGCGCCGTCCTGGATCTTGACGCCGTGGAAGATCTCCAGTCGCTCCCGGATGCCGCGCAGGATGGAGATCGCGTCCTCGACGGTCGGCTCGTCCACCTGGACGGTCTGGAAGCGGCGTTCCAGGGCGGCGTCGGACTCGATGTGCTTGCGGTACTCGTCCAGCGTGGTGGCGCCGATCATGTGCAGCTCGCCGCGCGCCAGCATCGGCTTGAGCATGTTGCCCGCGTCCATCGCGCCCTCGGCGGCGCCGGCCCCGACGACGGTGTGCAGCTCGTCCACGAACAGCAGGATCCGGCCCTCGGCTCCCTTGACCTCGGACAGCACGGCCTTGAGGCGCTCCTCGAACTCGCCGCGGTATTTCGCCCCGGCCACCAGCGAGCCCATGTCGAGCGAGAACACCGTCTTGTCCCGCAGCCCCTCCGGCACGTCGCCGCGCACGATCCGCTGGGCCAGGCCCTCCACGATGGCGGTCTTGCCGACGCCCGGTTCGCCGATCAGCACCGGGTTGTTCTTGCTCTTGCGGCTGAGGATCTGGATCACCCGCCGGATCTCCCCGTCACGCCCGATCACCGGGTCGAGGCGACCGTTGCGGGCCTCGACGACGAGGTCGCGCCCGTACTTCTCGAGGGCCTCGTACGCTTCCTCGGGATTGGCGGAGGTGACCCGTTGATTCCCGCGCACGGTGGTCAGGGCGGTGAGGAAGGAGTCCTTGGTGACGCCCTGTTCACCGAGCCGCCGACCGGCTGCGGTGGTCGAACCCTCGTCCACCAGGGCCAGCACCAGGTGCTCGGTGGAGACGTACTCGTCCTTGAGCCGCTTGGACTCCTGCTCCGCGGTGTCGAGCAGTCGGGCCAGCCGCTGGGTCACCGCCACTCGGCCGGGGGCGGCGCCCGGACCGGTCGTGCGCGGACGCTTGGCGAGATCGGCCTCGATGGCGGCCCGTAGTGCTGCCGGGTCTGCGCCGGCACCGGCCAGCAGACGGGTGGTCAGGCCGTCCTGCTGATCGAGCAGGGCCAGCAGCAGATGCTCCCCGTCGACCTCGGTCTGGCCCAGACGTACCGCGACGTTCTGCGCTTCCTGCAGCGCTTCCTGGGACTTCTGGGTGAGGCGGTTCATGTCCATGGTGTGGGCTCCTTGGCGGCTCGTTCGCTGCGCCGCAGTGCGATTTCCAGGCGTTCGATGCGGTCGAGCAGGTCCAGGACGACGCCGATGGCCGCGTAGTTGAGGCCCAGTCCGGCCCGCAGCCGCTGCACCCGGGCGATGGCCGACGGTGCGCTCGGCCGGAACCACAGCCGGCCCCGGGCATCACGCTCGGCGTCCACCAGCCCGAGGGCGACGAAGCGGCTGACGAGTTCGGGCGGCAGTCCACTCCTGCCGGCCACTCCGGACATGGGGAGCTGATAGGGGCTGGGGCTGGTTCGGTAGACCCGCACCAGGGGATAGGCAGCCCTGGTGCCGGGCTGTCCCGTGCCTTCGGCGGGAGAACGCTGTTCGGCTCTCATGTCTGCTTCCTCGGGTCGAAGGAGGAGACGGCGGCCAGTTCCTCGAAGAGCTCGCGCTCGCGCGGGCTGGGCGAGGGCGGCACCATCACCTGAATTTCGGCGTAGAGGTGACCGGGGGAGCCTTTGGGGTCGGGCATCCCCTCGTTGCGCAGCCGCAGCCTGCGGCCGGTGGAGGTACCGGGCGGCACATGCACCTTGACCGTCCCGCCCGGGCCGGAGACCGGGACCGTCGCGCCCAGCGCGGCCTCCCAGGCGGTAACCGGCAGTTCCACGTGGATGTCGCGCCCGACGAGCCGGTAGCGCGGATGGGGGGCGATGCGGACCACCAGATAGAGATCCCCGGCGGAACCCGGGCCGCGGCCTCGGCCGCCCTCCCCAGCGAGCCGGATGCGCTGCCCGTCGACGACGCCGGCCGGGATGGTGACGTCGTAGCTGCGTTCCCCGCCGGGACCGCCGAGGGTGATCTTCCGCCGGCCGCCGCGGTACGCCTCCTCCACACTGAGCGTGAGTTCGGCCTCCTGGTCCGCGCCGGGGATGGGGCTGCCCCGTCCGGCGCGCCCCGCCCGGCCGCCGAACATACCTCCGAAAAGATCTTCGAAGTCCACGCCGGAGGTGCCGAAGCCGGTCTCCGTCCAGGTCCGGGCGCCTGCCCGGTCGGCGCCTCGGGCGCCGCCGAACGGACTGCCGCGGTACGCGCCAGCTCCGCCGCCGAAGCCCTGGGCGGCCGCGACACGCTCGTCGTAGTCCTCCGGAATCTGCCGGAAGTCGGGGCCGAAGCGGTCGTAGCGGGACCGGGTGTCGGGGTCGGACAGCACGCTGTATGCCTCGTTGATCTGCTTGAAGCGCTCCTCTGCGGCCGGATCACGGTTGACGTCCGGGTGGTAGCGGCGGGCCAGGGTACGGAACGCCTGCTGGATCTCGGCGGCGTCGGCGGTTCGGGGGACGCCCAGCACCTCGTAGTAGTCCTCTGCCATGGCGGCGTCACTCCTGCTTGCGGGTGACCGCTACCGCGGCCGGCCGCAGCTGGTGGCCGGGCTCGCCGTACCCGGGCCGCAGCACCTGGACGACGGTGCCCGCAGGTGTGTCCGGTTCATCCACCACGGACACCACCTCGTGCTGCTCGGGGTGGAAGGGGACGCCGGTCTCGTCGTGCCGGGGGTAGCCGAGGCTTCGCAGCACCTCGACGGCCTGGTCGCGCACCGCCCGGACTCCGCTGACGATCGTGCCGGGGTCGCCGGCGCCCGCGTGGGCGAGGGCCAGTTCGAGGTTGTCGACGACCGGGAGGAACGCCGCGGCCACCTTGGCCCGCTCAGCCTCCCGTTCCCGCGGAAGCTCACGGGCGTAACGCTTGCGGAGGTTGTCGAGGTCGGCGAGGGCTCGCCGCCACCGATCCTCCAGCTCCTCGACCTCGGGGCGGCGGGGCGGCTGCTGCTCCTGCACCGCGGCTTCGGGGGCCCGTGGGCCCGTCTGCGGTGCGGGCGTCCGCTCGGGCGACGCCTGCTCGGGCTCGGGAGGGGAGCGGTCCTCGGCGGGACGCGTCTGTTCCTGATCGGACATGTCGCCGCCTCAGCTCCGGTCGAACTCGGCGTCGATGACGTCGTCGTCGCCCCTCGGGGAGCCGCCCTCGGGACCCTGGCCGGGCGCTGCCTCGCCGGGCTGGGCGCCGCCCCCGGCTCCGCCCGGTCCGGCGGCGTGGGCGGCCAGCGCCGCGTAGATCTGCTGGAGTTCGGAGGCCAGGCTCCGGGACCGTTCCGTCGGCGCCTCCTCCTTGACAGCGGAACGGGCCTCGTCGATGAGCAGTCGGGCGCGGGCCCGCTCGTGCTCCGGAGCGGCGTCGCCCAGGTCGTCCAACCGGCGCTCCACCTGGTACGCGGCGGCGTCGAGCTCATTGCGGGCGTCGATGGCCTCACGCAGGGCCAGGTCGCTGGTGCGGTTGCTCTCGGCCTCGTTGATCATCCGCTCGACCTCGGAGGGGTCGAGGTTGGAGCCCTCACTGATGGTGATCGACTGCTCGGCGCCGGTGTCCCGGTCCTTGGCGCTGACCTTGAGGATGCCGTTGGCGTCGATGTCGAAGGTGACCTCGATCTGGGTCTCCCCACGCCGGGCCGGCCGCAGGTTCTCCAAGCGGAAGCGGCCCAGCACCCGGTTGTCGGCGGCCAGCTCGCGTTCGCCCTGGAGCACGACGATGTCCACGGCCGGCTGGTTGTCCTCGGCCGTCGAGAAGGTCTCGGACCGGCGGGCGGGGATGGTGGTGTTCCTCTCGATGATCTTGGTCATCACGCCACCGGCTGTCTCCACGCCTAGCGACAGCGGGGTAACGTCCAGCAGCAGGACGTCCTTGACCTCACCCTTGAGCACGCCGGCCTGGACGGCGGCGCCCAGCGCCACGACCTCGTCGGGGTTGACGCTCATGTTCGGGTCCTTGCCGCCGGTCAGCCGGCGGACCAGGTTCTGCACGGCCGGGATGCGGGTCGAGCCGCCGACGAGGATGACCTCGTCGATGTCGTTGTCGGTGACCTTGGCGTCGCCCATCGCAGTCCTGACCGGCTCGAGGCAGCGCTCCACCAGGTCCGAGGTGATCTGCTCGAACGTGGAGCGGCGGACCGTCTCGGTGAGGTGCTTAGGCCCGGAGGCGTCCGCCGTGATGAACGGCAGGCTCACCTGGGTCTGAGTGACCGAACTCAGCTCGGTCTTCGCCTTCTCCGCCGCCTCGAACAGCCGCTGCAGAGCCTGCGGGTCCTTGCGCAGGTCGATGCCCTCGGCCTTCTGGAAGCCGTCCGCCAAGTGGTCCACCAGACGGCGGTCGAAATCGTCGCCACCCAGGTGGGAGTCGCCCGCCGTGGCACGGACCTCCACCACACCGTCGCCCACGTCCAGCAGGCTGACGTCGAACGTGCCGCCGCCGAGGTCGAAGACCATGACCGTCTCGTGGCCCTTCTTGTCCAGCCCGTAGGCCAGCGCCGCGGCGGTCGGCTCGTTGATGATCCGCAGCACCTCGAGGCCTGCGATCCTCCCGGCGTCCTTAGTGGCCTGGCGCTGGGCGTCGTTGAAGTAGGCAGGTACGGTGATGACCGCCTCGGTCACCTTCTCGCCGAGCGACTTCCCGGCGTCGTCGGCGAGCTTGCGCAGCACCTGCGCGCTGATCTCCTCCGGCGCGTACTGCTTTCCCCTCACCTCGAAGCGGGCCACCCCGCCGGGCCCTTCGACGACGTCGAAGGAGACCGCCTTGGCCTCGTCGGAGATCTCGTCGTAGTGACGTCCGATGAACCGCTTCGCGGAGGTGATGGTGCCTTTGGGGTTGAGGATCGACTGCCGGCGCGCGAGCTGTCCGACCAGCCGCTGGCCGTCGTCGGAGAAGGCGACCACCGACGGGGTCGTCCTGGCCCCCTCCGCATTCGGGACGACCGAGGGCTCACCACCCTCCCAGACCGCGATGACCGAGTTGGTGGTGCCGAGATCGATGCCAACTGCCTTCGCCATGGGAATCTCCTCCGTCGCGATGCGGGACCGGTCGGCGGGCAGCCAGGCGAACGGACGGCGTACCACACCCAGTAGCAGCCTGGCGCGGTACGCGGCGCACTTCCCCGCCCCGGCAGGACCAATCCGCGCTGCGGTTTCGGTCCCCGAGGACGGGGACGCGACACGGTTCGTCGTGGGAACGCGTGTCGAGCGGCGTAGCGTGTACGTGGGGAGGCCGCCGTCGAGCCGCGAATGGACCTGCTATGGACGCTGTGCCTTCTCCGATCACCGGCCCTCTCCGCCCCGTCCCGCGGCCAGCGGCCGCACAACACGCACTGCTACGCCTGGTGACGGTCATGCTCGACGGCGAGGACGAGCGCGAGGTGCTGTGGGGGGCCATGGCGGCGATCGCCGCCACCGGCCCTTTCACCGCCGAAGCGGCCTATGCCGTCCACAACGGTCTAGCGCGGCGCTGCCCACCACTCCGGGCGGCTTCCACCGCGGTCGCCCGGCCCGGGGATGCGGCGCGGGAACCCGAGGCGGGCCCAACCGGCGGAGTCCCGGGTGAAGCAACCGCTGCCGACGTGGTGGCCGCCGACCTGCTCGACCGGCGGATCGACTCCCTGGACGGACGCAGCCACCACCTGCACAAGCCGGGCGGACCGTGGGCGTGGGCCATCGCACTGCGGTACCGGGAAACCTGCCTCGGCTATCTCGTCGTCCGGTCCCTGACCACACCCTCGGCTGAAGAGACAGCTCTGACCGATCTGCTCGCTCGCCAGACCGGGATAGTCCTCGCGCGCCTCATCGGGCGCCGGAGCGAGCCAGCCGCCGGGTCGGGGGACACGCCGGCGAGCGGGGAGTTGTTCGACACCGGGAACCCGCCGGAGCCCGAGGACGGCTCACCCACAGTGGACCTCGGCAACAGAACCGCCTCCGCCCTGGCCTCCCGGCTCGCCACCTATGACGCGCTCTCCCGCGCCGCCGTCTCCGGCAGAGGCGAGGCGGGAATCCTCCAGGCCCTGCACGAGCACACAGGATTCGCGGCCCTCACCGAGGACCGCTTCGGCAACCCTCGGGCCTGGGCAGGTCCCTGCGCGGGCGGCCCTCAGAGCGGAGTCGGCAGCGGAACCCGCCCCGAGTCGGAAAACCGGCGCCGGGACACCCTGATGCACCGCGCGCGGCGCCAGCCCGGCGCCGCTCGGGACCGTGACCGGCTGGTCATGCCCATCGAGATGGCAGGAGACCCGCTCGGCGTCATCGTGCTGGAGGACCCGGACCAGCGGGCGACGGAAGCGGACACATCGGCGCTCGAACAGGCCGCTCGGGTGCTGGCTCCCCTTCTCTTCCACGAGCGCAGACTGGCTGAGCTGGAGCCCCAGCTGCGCCGCGACCTGGTCGACCGGTTGGTCTCAGGTGAGGGGACTGAGGACGCCTTCACCCGGGCAGCAGCCCTGGGCCACGACCTGCACCGGCCACACAAAATCGCCGTACTGGAGTGGCCGGGGGCACCCGAGAGGGCCTCGCTCTGCGACGCGGTGACACGGGCGGCGGAGCAGTTGCATCAGGACGTGCTCGTCGGCTCCCGTGGCGCGACCACGGTCGTCCTGGTGGCCGGTGAGGACCCGCGTGATCCGGGAGACGAGCTGTACAAGGCCGTCTCCGAGGACCTTGGCACCGGCGCAGGCGCGATCGGGGTCGGCGGCCAGTGCGTGGTCCTCACCGATCTGCCGCACTCCTACGACGAGGCCGTCCGTGCCCTCGCCGTCCGCCGCCGTTCCCAGGACCCTTACGGCAGCACCGCCTTCGACGAACTGGGGCTATGCCGCATGATGGGCACCGGCGAAGGCGAGCGGGAAGCCGACCTCTTCGTCCAGGTATGGCTGGGCCGGCTGCTGGACTATGACGCCCAGCACCACACCGAGCTGGTCATGACACTCTCGCGCTACCTGGAGAGCGGCTGCAGCTACGACGCGACCTCCGAGATGCTCCTCATCCACCGCAGCACGGTCCGCTACCGCCTCCAGCGCATCGGCGAGATCACCGGCCACGACCTCGGCGTTGTGGAGACACGCCTCAATCTGCACATTGCCACCCACATCCACAACGTGCTCGACCCGCCGTGTTGAGTCGCGGGCGAGCCAGGGCGTCCGGCTTTTTGCAGAACGAGTCGTTTCCCTGAGCGGCGTCCGGCCCGTCCACTGCCAACGGGTGGAAGCTTCGCCGTGTGGGGTGCGGCGCGGTGATGGGCAAGCGAACGCCTTGGTGCTGCCCTGCCCGGGTGTGGCTGTGGCCGGGAGGGCCTCACCTGGGCGCTCCATCTTCTCCCAGTACTATACGAGTTGGCCGAAATCGAAGACCGCCGTGACGGGTGCGTGGTCGGACCAGCGCTCGGCGTGGGAGGCGGGCCGCTCCACGTAGGCCTCGATGCAGGTGGCCGCGAGCATCTGACTGGCCATCAAATAATCAATCCTCCAGCGGAACGACACCTTTCCGAAAAAGGTCTACCCGTTCGAGCGCAGCCTGTTTGAGGCTGCCTGCTGGCCTGGGTGGTAGGGGACCTCCTGTGAGCATCATCACGGCTTCGGTGCCGGTTCGGGCGGCGGTGGGTTCGCGTGTCTCGGACACGCACGGTAACGAGGGCAAGGTCTCACACCTGATCCAGGCCGAGACGGCGACCCGGCACGCGCTGTCGAAGGAGTCGGAGATCGTCGGGTCCTTGGAGGATCTGGACGTCTCCGCGGAGGTCACGCCGTGGAAGCGTCCGGACCTGGGTCCGTGGCTGACCGAGCGGCAGGGCGAGTGGGACGCGTTGGTGTGGGCGAAGGTGGACCGGGCGTTCCGGTCCGCGAAGGACTGTGCGGACGTGGCGCACTGGGCGGAGGAGAACCACAAGGTCCTGGTATTCACCGACGACGGCATCACCCTGGACTACCGCAAGGGCCGCGAGTCGTCGTTCGGGAACGAGCTGGCCAAGGTCTTCCTGATGCTGGCCTCGATCTTCGCCGAGATGGAGCTCAGGAGGATCAAGGCCCGCGTCACGGCCGCGCACAGGCACCTGCGCAAGACGGACCGCTGGGCCGGAGGCCAGCCGCCGTACGGCTACCGGATCGTCGACCGCCCCGGCGGAGGACGAACCCTCGAACCGGATCCGGTCACCTCCGAAGCCGTCCGCTACATGGGCAAGCTCCTGCTGGAGGAGCAGAGCCAGTGGATGATCGCCACCGCCCTGGAAGCCGCCGGCTTCGACACCCCGGCGACCCACGCCTACAAGAACCAGGGCGACACCTACACGAGCAAGCGCAAGACGCCGCCGTCGAACCACTGGAACCCCACCAGCGTCGGCAAGATCCTGCGCTCACTGGCGACGATGGGCCTGAAACTGACCGGCCGCTCCGTCAAGGCGAGAAAGATCGCCCGCGACGCCAAGGGCCTGCCCATCCGCATGGCCAAGCCCCTGTTCACCGAGGAGCAGTGGGCCGCGATCCAGGCGGCGATGGACGAGCGCTCGATCACGAAGGAACGCTCGAACGGCGCCTCGCCCTGGCTCGGCGTGCCGCACTGCGACCGCTGCGGCGACCGGTTCTACCGCCAGGTGAACCTCGCCAAGAACGGAAAGATCTACGAGTACTACCGGTGCGCGAAGACCGCGGGCAAGCCGGCCTGCAAGGGCCAGTCCGTCAAGGGAGAGCGCGTCACCGCGGCGATCACCGCCCTGGTGGATAGGTTGGCCGGGCTGGCGATGACGGTGCGCAGGTTCATCCCCGGCGAGGACCACACCGAACAGCTCAACCACGTCACCCAGGCCATGAAGGACCTCCGCGAGGAGAAGCGCCGCAACCTGTTCGACTACCCCGGCGGCGACGACGAGTACTCCGAAGCCCTCGAAACCCTCGTCGACGAACGCCGCCGCCTCGCCGCCCTCCCACAACGCCCCTCCACCTGGGTCGAGGTCGAGACCGGCAAGACCTTCGCCGACGCCTGGACCCACGCCGACCAGGAACGGCGCCGCCACCTCCTCCTCGGCCTCAAAGCCCGCCTCTACATGACACCCACCATCGAAGGCTGGCACCTACCCGCTGAGCTCGAAGCGCGAGTAGAGCAACTGCAACGCGCTGAAAGGTCGACGTAGTTCGCGAGGCGGACGAACAACTGACGGCCGTCATCGACAGATTTGACGGGCCGCTTCCGCGCGGGGAGCGGCTTCGGCGCTAGCCTCCACCGTCGGCTGCTGGTGGCGCTGCCGTGGATGCCGTCGACTACGAGTGGGCCACCTTGACACTCCGTAGTGGCGCCACCCTCCGGGGACGCCAGATTGGTTGCCTCCAATTCTGTCAACCGCGTCCTCGGCTGCAGCTCTCCCTAACAAGCCGAAGATACGCAATGAGTTGGTCGAGCGTCGGGCACTGTAGTCATCGAAGAGTTGGCCACGATCAAGCCCGGATCTGCCGAATCATCCAACCGAGGAGTCCTGGGCTGGCAAGATGGCCGGACCGGTAGTTGACGCCGGTGCTGGACGAGGAGCGTGTGTGGGACCGCATGTGATCAACGATCGCTTCCTGCTGGTGGGAGACAGCGCGCGCAGCGGCGGCCTGTCGGAGGTGCGCAAGGCCGTCGACACGGCAAGTAGCGACAGTGACAGGCAGTTCGCGGCGATCAAGCTACTCAAGCGGCGCGACGACGAAATCATCAAGGTCTTCCTGGAGCGAGAGACCGCCGCACTCAAAGCCGTTGAGCACCCTCATATCGTGCGAATGCTGGAGTCGGGCTGGGACCCGGTTCTGGAGCGGTACTACATCGCCCTGGAGTGGGTGGAACGCAGCCTGAAGGACGATCTACAGGCTCGTCGGCCCGTCGGCTGGGACGCCTACTTCGAGAAGCTCGGCAAGCCCCTGGCGAGCGCGCTGGCACACGCACACACCCTGAACATTGAACATCGTGACCTCAAGCCGGGCAACGTCCTGCTCACAGAGGCCGGAGTGCCCAAGCTGGCGGACTTCGGTATCGCCAAGATCCGTTCCAAGGTCGTCGTGACCGACGAGACCGTAGCCGAGTACCGTTCCAACCTGTACTCCCCGCCTGAACACGAGGATGCCGTGCCCTACGTACGGGACGTTTTCGGCTACGGTGTCCTCGCCGTTCAGACTCTGTCCGGCAGCAAGGCCCGTGATTACCCGGACCTCAGACCTGTCCTGGATGAGCTAGACCTCGCCACCGAGTTCCGCGAGATCCTGCGCTCTTGCATCGACTTCGACCCGAAAAAGCGGCCGGCCAACGCCGCGGTGCTCGAACAGCGCCTTCTTGAGGCCGAGTACGTCTGCGCGGGTCGCCAGTCCCGTAAGAGGGCGTTCGATACCGATTTAGGCTGCCGCGAAGGGTTTCGGGCGGAGGTATTGCCCGATTCTGTCGGGGCTGGCGGTCAGGCGGGTGGTCAT
>NZ_JBHZCN010000151.1:0-17872 GCF_042755465.1 Kitasatospora sp. NPDC059160
GTCCGCCCCGGCGGGCCGCTGCCCGGCCGCCGGGGGGGGGGGGGGGGGGGTGGCCGGGGGGGGGGGGGGGGGGGTCAGGGTCAGGTACTTGCCGGTCGGCGGCGGTGCCACCGCGCCGGGCGGCGCGGTCGGCGGGTCCAGGTGCTTGACCTGGAGCCGGTGGCCGACCTCGCGGGCCAGGTGGGCCGCGCGGATCCGCGCGTTGGCCTCCAGGACGTCGCCGATCTGGGCCCAGGCGGCGTCCATGAACTCGTCCTGCCGGGCCTGGACGACCCGGGTGCCGAAGTTCGCGGCGACCCGGTTGCGCGGGTCGAGGTTGAGCCGGTGGACCCAGTTGCGGTTGGCGGGCGAGGGCAGCGGGTGACCGGCGTCGTCGACCAGCAGCTTGGAGGTGAGCGCGTGCCAACGCCCGTACAGCGGCGGGGTGATCACCGGGTCGACCCCGGCCGACAGCGCCCGGGCCTGCGCGCCGGGCAGGGCGGCGTGCGCGGCCGCCGGGGTGCGGTCCTGGTAGGCGTCGGCCAGGTTGACCAGGTTCGCCAGTGCCTGCTGGAAGGGGTGCGGGTAGGGCGCGGCGGGAGCCGGCGCGTCGTACCAGTTGTCCCAGTTCTCCCAGTCGTCGACCGGCCGGCCGGGTGGCCGGGGCACCTGGAGCGCGCCGCCGAGCCGGAGCACCCCGCCGATCGACGCCGGGGTGGTGATGGGGGGCAGGCCGGGGCCGGCCGAGCGGTGCACGTCCATGTCCCGGCGGCCGACCTCGTCGGCGGGGCGGCGCGGTTTCAGCAGTGTGACCAGGTAGCGGAAGTCGCCGTTGTCACTGGTGGTGAAGGACCACCGGAGGTAGTACGGCAGTCGGCCCTCGCCCTTGCGGTCGGGGTAGTGCGGGCCCCAGGCGGAGTACAGGGCGCCCGGCGCGAGGGCCGGGTCGAGGCCGAGCCCGGCCAGCCGCCCGGTCTCGAACGCGGGGACGAGGAAGGCCTCGTACGTCCGGTCGTGCTGGAGGTGGCGCGGGCAGACCAGCCGGGAGCAGGCCCGGTCCGGGTCGGTGCGCAGCACCTCGGCGAGGCTCTGGAGCACCGGGTCGCCGGGGCCGGAGAGCTCTCCGGCCACCACGGCGTCGTCCAGCGAGCCGTGGACGTGGACGTGCGCCCAGGCGCCGAGCTGGTCCGGCGGGGGCAGCGCGCCGGGGTTCTTGACGGTGACGAACGGCAGCGGGGCTCCCCCGGCGCCCTCCTCGAACTCGGCGGGCGCGCCGGTCGCGTCGGTCCTCGCGGCCAGCACGACGAGCGCCAGCCAGGGGGCGAGGCGGTCGGTGGAGCCGTCGGCCGCGGCCGGGCTGTAGCGCCAGGGGAAGTCCTCGTCGTAGAACTCGATGTGCGCCAGGTGGTTGGGCTCGATGTTGGTGGTGCCGGGCAGCGGCTCCCGCCGGGAGACCGCGCGGGGGTCGATGCCGACGACGTCGCCCGGCCCGTAGAGCTGCACCGGCCGCTCGACGGTCCGGCTGAGCGGGGTGCCGTCCAGGGCCT
Organism: Kitasatospora sp. NPDC059160; assembly: GCF_042755465.1. Classification (NCBI taxonomy): domain Bacteria; kingdom Bacillati; phylum Actinomycetota; class Actinomycetes; order Kitasatosporales; family Streptomycetaceae; genus Kitasatospora; species Kitasatospora sp. NPDC059160. Next base: position 1,527 of record NZ_JBHZCN010000151.1, read on the forward strand.
CGCCGGTGAGCAGCAGCTTGACCGGGACGGTGGCGCGCTCCGAGGTGCCCGGGTCGCCGGTGATCCGGGTGGAGAGGCCGGAGCGCAGCCAGGGCAGGAACGAGTAGCCGTTCGCGGTCACGCGCCGCTCCCGTCGAACAGTTCGGCGGCCGCGGTGAGTTCGGTGACCGTCGGGTCGGCGGCGGCCAGGCCGGAGCGGGCGGCGCCGCCGGCCGCGAGCACCCGGTTGTCGGGCAGCAGCGCGGCGGCGAATCCCCACCGGCCGGTGAGCAGCCCCGGTTGGGTGCTCCAGGTGTCGGTGCCCGCGTCGTAGCGCAGGACGCTGCGGTAGCCGGCCTCGTCGGCGTCGCCGCCGGTGCCGCCGGCCACCAGGACCCGGCCCGGGCCGAGGGCCACGGCCCGGTGCCGGGCGCGCCCGGCGGGCATGTCTTTCGCGGCCGTCCAGGCGCCGGTGGCGAGGTCGTACTTCTCCGCCGTCCGCCGGCTGAGCGGGTCGAAGCCGCCGTCGTCCCCGGCGCCCGGTGCCCGGCCGCCGGTCACCAGCACGGTGGTGTCGGAGAGCGCGGTGGCCTGGTGCAGGGCGCGCGGGTGCAGCAGGTTCCCGGTCGGGGTCCAGGCCTTGTGGTCCGGGTCGTAGAGCTCGCAGAAGGCGAGCGCCGGGTCGAGGTCGGTGCCGACGGGGGCGGTGCCGCCGACCACCAGGACCTTGCCGTCCTTGAGCACCGCCGCGGGGTGGCCGGAGCGGGCGTCGGTCATGTCGCCGACGGTCGTCCAGCGGGTGGCGTCGGTGGTGGCGGCGGGGTCGTACAGTTCGGCGGAGCGCAGGGCCCGGGTGGTCCGGCCGTCCCGGACGGCGCTGCCGCCGGCGACCAGCACCAGGTTGTTCGGCAGCAGCACGGCGCTGTGGCCCCAGCGGGCCTGGTTCATGGTGCCGGCCGGGGTCCAGGTGTCGGCCACCGGGTCGTAGACCTCGGCCGAGGCCAGGCCGGGCGCGGTGGAGCCGCCGATGCCGCCGGTGACGAGGACCTTGCCGTCGTTGAGCACGGTCACCGTGTGCAGCCGCCGGGGCGAGGGCTGGGTGGCGGTGGGCTTCCAGGTGTCGTCGGCCGGGTTGTAGACGGCGGCCCGCCCGAGTGCGGCCCCGCCGGCGTCCGCACCGCCGACGACCAGGACCTTCGTGGTGCCCTTGAGGACGACCGGCCCATCGTGCTGGCCGTACCAGGCGGTGGGCCCGGCCAGGTCGTGGGCGGCGGTCCACTTCGCTGCGGCCACCACGGTGGGACTGGTCATGGTGTCGAACCTTCCGTCGTCGGGGCTTGCGTCGTGGGCTTCCGCCGTCAGGGTCTACGTCGTCAGGGGGCGTACAGCTCGGCGGTGGCGGCGGGTTCGGTCGGGGCGGGACCGGGGGCGGCGGCGCCCGCCAGGGCGGTGCCGCCGGCCACCAGCACCCGGCCGTCCGCCAGCTCCACGGCGGCGAAGTCGGACCGGCCGGTGGCGAGGGGCCCGGTGGCCGTCCAGGTGCCGGGGGCGGGGTCGAGGACGGTCACGTTGCGGTGGCCCGCCGCGAAGGCGGGGCCGCCGGTGCCGCCGATGAGCAGCACCAGGCCGGAGCGCAGGGCCAGGCAGCGGTGGCCGCGGCGGCCGCCGGGCATCGGGCCGAGGGCCGTCCAGGTGCCGGTGGCCGGGTCGTAGACCTCGGCGGTGGCGAGGCTGTGCGGGTCGTAGCCCCCCGGATCGGTCACCGGTCCGGCCACCGGGTCGCCGCCGGTGACCAGGACGCGGCCGTCGGCGAGCAGGGTGGCCTGGTGCCCCTTGCGGGCGGTCAGCAGGCTGCCGGTCGGGGTCCAGGAGCCCGTCGCCGGGTCGTGGAGTTCGCAGTGGGCCAGGGCGGCGTCCGGTCCGCCGGTGGGCAGTGCGCCGCCGACCACCAGGACCTTGCCGTTCCTCAACAGGACGGCCCGGTGCCCGGTCCGGGCGTCGGTCATCGGCGGGCCGGCGGCGGACCAGGTGCGGGCGACCGGGTCCAGCAGCTCCACGGTGGCCAGGGCCCGGCCGTCCGTTCCGGTGCCGCCGGTGACCAGCAGCCTGCCGTCGGGCAGGACGGTCGCCGCGTGCCCGTGGCGGGCGGTGGTCAGCGCTCCGGCGGTGGGCGCCCAGGTGCCCGGGGCCGGGTCGTAGACCTCCGCCGTGCCCAGCGCGGGGCCGGGCGCTCCGCTGTCGGCGGAGCGGCCGCCCACGGCGACCACCCGGCCGTCGCCGAGCCTGCTGACGCTGTGTCCGCGGCGGGCGGTCGCCAGGGGCGGGGCGGCCGTCCAGGTGGCGGCGACCGGGTCGAACAGGGCGGCGGTGGCCAGGGCCGCGCCGGTGGCGTCCGCTCCCCCGGCGACCAGCACCGTGCCGCTGGTCAGCCGGATCGCCTCGACGCCCCGGGCGGCGGACGGGAGGCTGCCGCCGACGCTCCAGCTCCCCGGTGTGGCGGGCGATCCCACCGCCTCCTCCTCCGGGATGACGTGCAGCCGGTCGGCGAGGCTGCCGTCCCGGCCGATCCAGTCGGCGAGGGCGTCCTGGGCGGTGGTCCGGCTGCGGAAGGTCGCGGCGGCGAGGCCGCCGGCCGGCGGGTGGGCCTGGACGTTGTTGCGGAGGTTGGCGACGACGTAACGCCGGTCGGTGAGGCGGACGGTCTCCTCGGGCGGGAAGGGCTGCCGGAGCCTGGACTCCCGCTGCGAGACCGGCGAGCGGCTGGTGCTGCTGCCCTGGAGCAGCTGGTTGAACACCGCGGGGCTGACGTCGTGGAAGCGCTTGGGCGCGGCGGCGCCGGAGCCGGCCGCCATCGGGACGACCCGGCGGGCGGCGGCGGCGCTCGCGGGCATCCCGCTGTCGATGACGTGCAGGTCGTACCGGGCACTGCGGCGGACCACCCGGGGCGAGAGCAGGGTGCCGGCGGCCGCGGTCAGTTCCAGTCCGGCGTCCTGGTTCTCGTACGCCGGCCGGGAGAGCTTGGCGGCGTCGTCCATGTCCTGGAACTGCGCCATCGCGAACTTGTCGCCGGTGACGGAGACCCGGACCAGGCCGCTGTCCGGCGCCGGCGCGATGGCGAACCGCCGTCCGTCGCTGGGCCGTTGGGCACCGATCCGGTCGAGGCGGACGTCCAGCGGGATCGCGCGCTGGCGGACGAGGAGCGTGCCGAGCGGGTGGAGCACCAGCTGGTCGGTGTCGGGCAGGTGCCGGAGGGTGACGAGGGGGTTGAGGCCACCGGTGGGCAGCCTGGTCTGCCACCCCTCGGTCTTGCCGAACTCGCCTTCCAGCAGCGGGAGTACGGCTACCGGCGGGAGCGTGGTGTTGTGCTCCTCGCCCCAGCTGATGTCGAAGTCGGCGGAGATCTCGAAGAACAGCAGGGAGATGGAGCCGCGTCCGTGCGCGCGCCAGGGCGAGGGGCCTTCGAGCGCGAAGTCCAGGTCGATGCCGAAGACCCCGACGCCGAAGGCCTTCAAGGTGACCCCGGCGGAGATCGCGATGGTGAACGCGAACGGCGAGAAGCGGAACATCGCGTCGAAGGAGAGGTGCCCTTCGATGCCGAACCCGCCGAATCCCAGCCGGAGTTCGGCCGCCGCGCCGAACTGGACGGTGTTGCTGGTGACCGCGAAGTAGCCGGAGACCCGGATCAGTTGGCCGGGGCGGTTGAGGATGTCCACCGAGAGCCGCTTGGGGACGGGGAAGGGCAGCGGCGGCGGTTTGAAGGACGGGTGGAACCCGCCGACCGTCAGGACGAAGTCCGGTGAGTCGCCCCAGGCGACGAGCAGGCCCATCCCGCCGTCGATGGTCATGGTGAGGATGTGGGAGTCGAAGAGTTCGGCGAAGAACCAGAGCCGCGACCGGTCGACCTCCAGCGCACCCACGAAGTTGACCTGGAGCGCCAGCAGCGGGAGGTCCTGGCTGGGCAGGACGCACCGGAGCACCCCGAGGACGGCGATGTTCCCGGGCGGGATCTCGACCACGACCCCGAGCGAGACGCTGACCAGCGTCGGGGTCCCCCAGCCGATCTTCGCCATCGGCCCGATCAGGAACCGGCCCTCCTCGGGCGGGAAGAAGCGGCGCAGGTCGGAGAGGATCCGGGGGGCGTTGGCGATGACGTCCTTGGGGAACATCACCGATTCGACCGCGCCGGACCGGACGCCCTCCGCCAGGGCCTGGAGGTTCATCCCGCGGTTGAGGCCGATCAGCCCGCCGACGGCGAGCAGGGTGAACCCGTAGCCGAGTTGGATGCCGGTGGCACCGAAGTCGGTGGTGATCACGATCAGCAGCGAGAAGCCGTCGCTGCCGTCGGGCATCCGGGTGGTGATCAGGCCGATCGCCTTGAGCTCGACCAGTCCGGCGAACTCCAGGTCGAGGGCGCCGGCGTACTCGCCGTGGTCCGGGTCGAAGGACAGGTACCCGCCGCCCTTGACCGGCCCGGCGTCCACGGCCAGGCCCACGCCCTTGGGCGGTTTGAAGCCGAAGGAGAGGTCGACCGGGCCCAGGTTGCCGTCGCCCCCGGACCGGAACGCGATGTCCGCGGAGAGGCCGATCTGCTCCACGACGGCGGTGACCGGGCCGAGTCGGGCGCGGAACGACACCCCGAGGCCGATCGGCAGCCCGTCCGGGCCGGGCGAGGCGGAGATGGTCAGGCCCTGGATCTCCAGCGGGCCGAGCTCCAGGTGCGTCGGGAGCTGGATCTCCAGGTTGGAGGTGCCGCGGAAGTAGAAGCCCTGCCGGTAGGAGACCCCGACGGTGAGGTCTGCGCCCACGGTGAACCCGCCGGCCGGCAGGACGGCGCCGACGAAGCCGTCCGCGCCGGCCGGCGAGAAGACGAACTCCAGCCCCTCCAGGCCGAATTCGGCGAAGAAGTCGACGGCATCCCCGACCAGCCGGACCCCGCCCGCACCGGCGATCCGGCGCAGCTGGAGCCGCGTGCCGCCGGCCGAGCCGAACAGCACCTGCGGCTCGCCGGTCGGGCCGGACCGCTCCACCTGGACGTCGATCGACCCCTTGGCGTGGACCGGCCCGGTGGACGACTCGAAGCCGAGGACCATCTCGATGCCCCGGCCGGGGCGCACCAGCAGCGCGACGCCGCCCTGGAGGTCCAGGTCCCCCCGGATGGTGACGGCGATGTCCGGCCCGAGTTCGAAGCGGAAGCCCTGGCGGCCGGTGAACGAGGGCAGCAGCGCGAGGCCCGGCGGGGCGCCGCCGGCGGCGGGCAGCGGCAGCAGCCGGACGGCGGCGGCCATCGAGGCCGAGGGCTGGACGCGCTGGAAGAGCACGGCGGCCAGCGTCGTGGGCGGCGGGCCGAACGGGTCCGGCGGCGCGCCCTGGAGCGCCAGCGCGGTCGACGGCGGGACCTCCCCGGTCTCGACGTTGGCGCCGATGGTCCGCAGCAGGTTGTCCAGCTGGGAGAGCAGCGCCGGCTGGTCGAAGTCGGCGGTGCCCCAGCCGAAGGCGTCCTTGAACACCTGCGAGGGGTCGGCGAGCGTCCGGGGCAGGTCGCCGAGGTCGAGGCCGAGGTGCACGTACGGCGGGCGGTTCCCGGCGGCCGGGGCGTACCGGGCCTTGACCACGCCGAGGCCGCGCAGGGCGAAGCCCAGTGTCGGGTGGTAGCGCTGGAGGTAGGTGACGATCAGGAAGTCGAGGAGCTGGCCGGGGAAGAGGGTGGGGAAGCCGTCCGCGCGCAGCACGTCGGGGATCGCGGAGGCCGGTGCGTCGGTGATCGCGTGGATGCCCTTGACGACCGCCTGGACGGCGCCGAGGGCCCGCTGCACGTCGTCCGGCGAGAAGGAGGCCGCGGCGGAGGCACCGCCGTCGCCGACCGTGCCGTCGACGTTCAGCCCGCCGTCGCCCAGCAGGGTGTGCAGGCTGTCGTAGAGCGTCTCGACGGCGCCGCGCAGGTCCACGAAGGGCTGCGGGACGTCCGTGACGGACCAGCCCAGGCGGCGCAGCAGCCCGGCGAAGGCGGCCGGTCCGGCCAGCGCGTCGCGCAGCGGCAGCAGCGCCTGCCCGACCTCCGCCAGGATCCGTTCGAAGGTGCCCGGCTCACTCATGCCGCTTCGCCTCCTCCTTGGACTCCGGGTAGAGCTTGCTGTCGAGGAGCGCGTGGAAGGCGGGGTCGACCCGGTTGACGATCAGCCAGGCGCAGACGTGGCAGAAGTCCTGGGCGCTGCCGCGCATCTTGCAGCGGCCGGTCGGCCGGTAGTGGGAGGCGGAGTAGGTGGCGCCGCCCTCGTAGATCCCGATCAGCCGGGCGCCCTTGCAGGGCGGGCTGAAACCCGGGATGTCGACGGGGGTGTCCTCGCCGGAGTTCCGCTTCCTGTTGTCCGGGTCCAGGTTGAGCGGGGCGCGGCTGTTCCGGAGGAAGGTGAGGACCTCCGGCTCCACCACGAGGAGCGGCTGGTGCTGCCCGTCCTTCAACGGCGCGAAGACGATCGATCCGGCCCGGAACGTCGGGAAGGGGGCGCTGCCCGCCCTGGTGAGGATGATCGCGCCCTCCGCGGGGAGGACCTTGCCGACGATCAGCCCGTCCAGGTAGTGGGCGGGCTTGGTCTCCAGCGGGAGTTGCTGCCCGAGGGGTTTGATGCCGAAGTCGCGCAGCCGGACCTCGGTGAGGAGGGCCTGGGCCTGCTGCCACTGCGCGGTGTCGCGGGTGCCGATGGCGAGCCGGACGCCCTGGACCGGGCTGGTCACGTTCTGCGAGTCGGCGAGCAGGACGGCGGCGAGGCGGATCCGGGGCAGCTGGAGCCACTTGACCTTGTCCGCGTCGATCCGCCGGTCCTTCGGGTCCGTGCCCGGGCCGATCCGCAGGAATCCGAACACCGAGACGTTGTCCCCGGACAGGTCCGCCGCCTGGCTCCCGTCGCTCCCTTCGCCGTCGAACTCCTCGTACTCGTCGGCCAGGTTGAAGCTGTGGCCGAACTCGTGGGAGACCGTTCCGATGATGCCGTCGATGTCCACGGCGATGTCGGAGGGCGGGTCGCGGCGCAGTTCGCGGCGGTCCGTCGCATTGGCGTAGACGTAGGAGAGCCCCTGGTACTGGTTGACCGTCTGGGCCGTCACCGTCCGGCCGTTGAGATTGGTCCCGCCGGTCACGCCGTCGTTGACGATCATGGCGATCAGGCCCCGGCTGCGCTGGAACCTGCCGTCGTCGGGCTGCCACTGGTCGCCGACCGCCACCGCCACCGTCGAGTCGGCGACCTGGAGGCTCCGGACGTAGCGCAGGAGGGTGTTGGCGGGGTTGACCAGCCCCGCTCCCATGTACAGCTCCGGCGGGTGCCGGCGCGGGTCGAAGGTCAGGCTCCGGGTCGGCCCGCTCCCGTAGAACTCGTACAGCCTGGCGACGAACTCCTTGACCCCCGCGGTTCCCACGCCGTCGTCGGCGGGCCTGCCCACCGGGCCCGTACCCGAGGAGCGGTCGGCGAGCCGACGGCCCAGCTGGAAGCCGAAGACGGTGTCGCGGGCGTGCAGGATCCCGACCGACTGGTGCTTCTTCCACGCCGTGACGAGGTCCTCGCTGACCCTGGCCGGGTCGACGTCCAGGTCCTGCGCCCGCCACGTCGCCACCAGGCCGGACCGCTGGTCCCCGCGCATGGGCAGCCCCACCCGGCGGACCAGCTCCTCCAGCGTGTAGAGCGCGCCGCCGCCGATCGCGTTGGACGGGATCGGGAAGCCGGTGCCCCTCGCCCGGCCCGCCTCGACCGTCTCCTCGCCCGCCGCGACCCGGAATCCGCAGGTGACAGTGTGCTGTGCGGAGGGGGTGAAGGACGCGAAGGCGTTGAAACCGCCCCCCAGCATCCCGTACGGCTCGTGCGCGGGCTTCTCGAACAGCTCGTGGATCGTCCTGGTGACGATGGAGTCGAACTTCGCCCGCTCCTGCTCGCGGAAGCCCTCGGCGAGGAACAGCACGTTGTGCTTGCGGTCGAGGACCGTCAGGTCCTTGGCGCCCCACTCCTGGGTCACCGCGTGCGGCGCGGCGTAGTCGACCACCTGGACCGGCAGCAGCTGCGCCCCGCCCAGGCCGGGGAACAGGCCCGAGAGCACCCAGGGGGCGCCCGGCTGGGTGGCCGCCACACCCCGGACCCGGCCGTTCGGCGTCACGGCGAGCTGCCGGGTGTCGGCCGGCACCAGCTGGACGTACCCGTGCCCGGTGATGTCACCGATCAGGTCCGTCCCGGTACCGGCGTCGTCGCTGAACTTCGCGTACAGCGACGGCTGGGCGTGCGCGACGGTGGAGTCCAGCGCGGTGGTGAGGGAGTCGTTGCCGAACCACCAGCCGACGACCGACCGGTGGACCTGGAGCCGGCCGACGAGGTACTCGCCCCCGGTGTGCGCCTGGAAGAGGAACACCCCGGGGGTCGTGGCCGTGACCACCCCGGTGTCCTTCCGGTACGTCGGCACCCCGTCGAACCGGTGCCCCTTGGCGTTGAACGGTGCGAAGAACTCGACGTCGCACGCACTTGACGGGACCGGCACGACGTCGAACCCGCCCGTCGCGGGCGTGCGCTCCGTACGGGTGGCCAGGGTCAGGGTCAGCGGCGGCGTACCGGCCAGCGCCATGTGCAGGTCGCAGTGCGGGAAGAGCACCAGGTCGGCAAAGGGAACGGGATCGGTCACGGCGGCGACTCCTGTCTGCCGTCCACACGTCGGGCCCACCGGCGCCCGCGGGTGCCGGTTACTCCGCAACCATAATGACCGGGACATGCGAATCCAACGATCCGTCAAGTCAATGCCCTGAAAGGGTATTTCCGCGCCGAGTGACGATCGGCCGGTGTCGGAGCACCGGCGGTTCGCTGCCACTTCCCGCCCCTTCCAGCCCGTTTCCGACCACCTCCGGTCGGAGGTGGTCGGCGGGCGCCGCAGCCCCGTCCCGTCCCGTGGCGGTCAGCCGAGGGGCTTGTCGAGGACGGCCTTGGCGTGGCTGAACGTGTCGATCGAGTACTCGCCGTGGTAGCGGCCCATGCCGCTCTCGCCCACGCCGCCGAACGGCAGCTCGGGGACGGCCAGGTGGGAGACGGTGAGGCCGAAGACGAGGCCGCCCGAGGAGGTCTCGGTCGCCAGCCGCTGCTTGGTGCGCTCCGACTCGGTGAAGGCGTACAGCGCGAGCGGCTTGTCGCGCTCGTTGATGAAGGCGATCGCGGCGTCCAGGTCGGGCACGGCGATGATCGGCAGGATCGGGCCGAAGATCTCCGACCGCATCACCGGCGCCTCCGGGGAGACCTCGGCCAGCACGGTCGGCGCGAGGTAGCGCTGCGCGCGGTCGTGGTCGCCGCCGATGACGGTCCGGCCGTCGCCGAGCAGGGCGGTGAGCCGGTCGTGGTGGCGCTCGTTGACGATCCGCCCGTACTCCGGGCTGCTCGCCGGGTCCGCCCCGTACAGGGCGTGCACGGCCTCGGCCAGGTGCGCCTCCAGGGCGGTGGCGGTGTCCCCGATGGCGAGGATGTAGTCGGGGGCCACGCAGGTCTGCCCGGCGTTCTGGAACTTGCCGCGCGCCAGCCGCTGGGCGGTGACCGCGAGATCGGCGCCGGGCTCGACCACCACGGGGCTCTTGCCGCCGAGCTCCAGGGTGACCGGGGTCAGGTGCTCGGCGGCGGCCGTCATGACGATCCGGCCGACCTGGCCGTTGCCGGTGTAGAAGATGTGGTCGAAGCGCTGCTCCAGGAGCGCGGTGGTCTCCGGCACACCGCCCTCCAGTACGGCCACGGCCTCCCGGTCCAGGTAGCGCGGCAGCAGCCGGGCGATCGCCGCGGAGGTCGCCGGGGTGAGCTCGCTGGGCTTGACCAGGGCGGTGTTGCCCGCCGCGAGGGCGCCCACCAGCGGGGCGAGCGCCAACTGCAGCGGGTAGTTCCACGGCGCGATGATCAGCACCACGCCGAGCGGGTCGCGGACCACCCGGGCCTCGGCGGGCAGGAAGGCGCCGGGGACGGCGGCCGGCCGCGGCTCCAGCCACTCCTCCAGGTGCGCCACGGTGTGGTCGATCTCGTTCAGCGTGAAGCCGACCTCGCCCCGGTAGGCCTCGGTCGCGCTCTTGCCCAGGTCGGCGTGGAGCGCGGCCAGGAGGGCCTCGGACTGCTCACTGAGCAGCGCGCGCAGCGCACCCAGCTGGGCGAGGCGCCAATCGAGCGGCCTGGTGCGGCCGGTGGCGAACGTGGCGCGCAGGCGTGCCACCACGGTGGCCGGGTCGGTGGACACGGCGGCGACCAGGGTGCGGGCCAACTCGGCGGAGGAGCCCGGGTTCTGGCCGGTGTAGAGGTTGCGGTCGATCACGGTGTGCGGCGTGAAGGGCGCGGCCTCGACGAAGTCGGCGCCGAGCTCGACCAGGCGGTCCTGGACCAGCCACTCGGCGCCCGCGGCCAGGCCCACGGCCTGCTCCTCGGCGTTGGTGAAGGCGGTCATCCGGTAGCCGGCGAACGGCCAGCCGCCGTCCTCGTCCCGGGCGGCGAGCAGCGCGGCGGGGGCGTGGCAGACGACGCCCAGCGGCTTGCCCGAGGCCAGCGCCCGGGTGAGCAGCCGACCGGAGTCCTCGTCCACGGCGAGGTCCTCCATCGGGCCGTGGCCACCCGGGTAGAAGACCAGGTCGTACGCCTGCGGGTCGACCTCCGCCAGCTTCGCGGGGTGCTCCAGGTCCGCGCGGACGGCCTCCAGGTAGGCGGCCAGCCACTCGGCCTTCTCCTGGCCCCCGCCCGCGGCGCCGCCGTTGGCCTCGACGCTCAGGCTGCCCCGGTCGACGGGGGCCGGGACGCCGCCGGGGGTGGCGATGGTGATCTCGAAGCCCGCCTCGGTGAAGATCCGGTGCGGCTCGGCGAGCTCCTCGGCCCAGAAGCCGGTGGGGTGCGGGGTGCCGTCGGCGAGGGTCCAGTGCGTGGCGCCGGTGACGACGAAGAGGGCGGAAGTCATGGGTGGTGCTCCAGGTCGGCAGGGAAGGGGCGTTGTGGGGTGGGGAGGGGTGGGGCGGGGTCGGCCGGTCGGTCAGGACTTGTCGGGGCCGGCCTCGGCATCGGCCGGCACGGCGACCGCCGCGGCGTGCGGCTGCTCGTCGGCCCGTGCGCCGGCCTCCGTACCAGCCTGCGCGGTGAGCGGCCGGTGGTGCTTGCTGAGTCCGACCATCGCGACCCCGGCGGCCAGCAGCAGCGCGACCGCGGCGATCACGAAGCTGAGGGTGAACTGGCTCTCCGCGGGCAGCGCGGCGCCACCGAGCGCGGCGTAGCTGACCGTCTTGGAGGCGAGCAGCGAGGTCACCACCGCGCTGGCGATCGAGCTCCCGACCGAGCGCGAGATGGAGTTGATCCCGTTGGCGATGCCGGTCTGCTCCAGGGGCACGCTGGCCGCGATCAGCGCGGGCATCGCGGCGTAGCCGAAGGAGATCGCGATGCCGGTGAGCATGCCCGCCGTGATCACCGCGGCCTCGGCGCCGTGCCCGAAGGCCAGCCAGGCGAAGCCCGCCACGCCGATCAGCGCGCCGACCGCGAGGGTGGAGCGGGCGCCGATCCGGCGCACCAGCAGTCCGCCGACCGGGGCGGCGGCCAGGGCGATCAGGGCACTGGGCAGCAGGTACTCGACGGAGGCGCGCAGGACCGAGGCGGTGAAGCCGTAGCCGGTCAGCCGGCCCGGCATCTGGACGAGGTAGGAGATGCCGATGAACTGGGCGAACGAGGCGAAGCCCACGAAGAGCCCGGTCAGGTTGGTGAAGAGCACCTGGCGGTGGACGAACATCCGCATGTCCACGAGCGGGTTGCGCACCCGTCGCTCGACCAGCACCCAGAGGGCGGCGAAGACGGCGGAACCGGCCAGCGAGCCCAGCGTGCGGGCAGAGGACCAGCCCCACTCGTGGCCCTGCGAGATGCCGAGCAGCAGCAGGACCAGGAAGACGGCCAGGGTGAGCGCGCCCAGCACGTCGACCCGGCCCCCGGTGGGCGAGCCGCCGTGCGGTACCACCACGGCGACGGCCGCCAGGGCGAGCACGGTCAGCGCGGTGGAGAACCAGAAGACGAGGTGGTAGTCGGGGTGCGAGCCCTGGGTGAGCAGCCCGGTGGCCACCAGCGAGAGGCCGCTGCCGAACGCCAGCGTTCCGCTGACCAGCGCCATCGCCCCGTGCAGCTTCTCCTGCGGCACCTCGTCGCGGATCACGGAGAGGGCGAGCGGGAAGATCGCGGTGGCGGAGCCCTGCAGCACCCGGCCGATGATCAGCAGGGCCAGCGAGGTGGTGGTCGCGGCGATGACCGAGCCGACCACCATGACGGCGAGGACGGCGAGCAGCGTGCGCTTCTTGCCGAACTGGTCGCCGACCCGGCCCAGCAAGGGGGTGAAGACGGCAGCCGAGAGCAGCGCGGCGGTGGTCACCCAGCTGACGCCGGCGGCGCCGGTGTGCAGCTCCTTCTGCAGCAGGGCGAGGATCGGGACGACCTGGGTCTGCGCCATGGCCACGACCATCGCGGCCAGGCCCAGCGCCAGGATCAGGGGCGTACTGCCGCGTCGCCCGGGGGCGGCGGTGGCCGTGGCCGTGGCGGGTCTGGGCACGGCGCGATCGGCGGCGTGGCTCATCAGGTGGGGGTCCTTCCAGGAGGGGCCGGCCGCGCGCAGGCGTGCGCCGGCCGGCGCTCGAAGACAGCGGGCGGGACCTGGACGGTTGAAGCCTGCAAGGTTGATGTCTTCAAGCAATGCCTTGAAGGTAGACCTGAAAGATTGAAGAAGTCAAGCAATCCCGCCTACACTCGACCCATGACCCACAGCGCCGCCCCAACCGCCACCCCGACCGCCACCGGCTCCGCCGCCCCCACGCCGGTCGAGCTGATGGACCAGGTCGCCGGCGCCGCGGCCGCCTACTACCGGAACTTCGCCGCACTGGCGGCCGAACGCGGCCTCACCCTCATGCAGGGCAAGACCCTCAGCCTGCTGCGCGAGCCCCGCCCGATGCGCACCCTGGCCGACCTGCTGGCCTGCGACGCCTCCAACGTCACCGGCATCGTCGACCGCCTGGAGGCCCGCGAACTCGTCCGCCGCGAGGTGGACCCGGCCGACCGGCGGATCAAGAACGTGGTGCTGACCGAGGAGGGCGAGCGCACCGTACGGCAGATCCGGCTGGACCTGATGTCCGGCCTCACCGGCCTGGCCCAGCTGGACGAAGCGGACCGGCACACCTTCCAGCGACTCCTGGGCCAGGTCTTCCCCGGCTGACCACGAGGCCCCGACCGGCGGGGCCCTCAACTCCCGTTCAGCGAACCGGCGGCCGCCTGGGCCACCGACTCGACCAGGGCGATGCCCCCGGACTCGTCGGCATTGCCGTCCGAGAGCACCGCGATCAGCAGCTGGTGCCCGTCGTGCTCCACCGTGCCGATGCTGTTGATCACCCACAGGCCGTCGGCGTCACGCGGCAGCCAGCCGTCCTTCACCGCGGACGTACCGCCGGTCGCCGCCGCGCTCACCCCCCAGCGCTGGTCGCTCTCGACCTGGCCCAGCAGCTGCTGGACGTAGCCGCGCGAGGCCGGGGAGAGGATCGAGTCATCGGTGAACACCTGGCGCAGCAGCTGCGCCTGGTCGGCGGCGGTGGTGACGGTGAGACCCCAATAACCGTCCGCGCCACCGGTGGTGGCGGTCAGCCCGAACCGCCGGTCGGCGGCGTTCAGCCCGCCGTCCTGGCCGATCCCGTTCCACAGGGCCGTCGCCGAGTCGTTGTCGCTGTTCTCGATCATCGCGGTGGCGAGGTCCTGCTGCGCGGCGGTCAGCGCGGTGCCGCCGTCCTGGGACTGGAGCAGCAGGGTGGCCAGGATGTCGACCTTGACGATGCTGGCGGTGGCGAAGCCGTGGCCGGGCGCACCGTAGGTGAGCGACTGGCCGGTCGTCAGGTCGGTGACGGACACCGAGAGCGCGCCGTCCGCCCGGGCGGCGGCGCTGCGCAGCGCCTCGTCCGCAACGGGGGCGGGGGCGGGCGTGGGCGTGGGCGTGGGCGTGGGCGTGGGACTGGGCGCGGGACTCGGGGTGGCGCTCGGGTCACCGGTAGCGGTAGCGGTCGGGGCGGCAGTGGCGCTCGGAGCGGAGGCGGCGGGCGCCGAGGGCGCGGACACCGCGGCCGGGTCGGCCACGACGGACATCCGCGGCCGGCTCTCGGCGGCACCGGAACTCCCTTGCAGCACCCCGCTGATGATGCCTGCGGCCGCGAGGATGCCGACGGGTGCCAGCAGCCTCGACCGGGGGACGCTTCGCTTCGTCATGTCCAGTGACGCTAGAGAGCGCCGCTTTGAGCAGTCTGAGGACGGGATGGGTGTTTCCTGACACCTGGTCCGCTCCGCCGGGCCGTCACCCCGCCGGGTGGCGGACCGTCACGTGACGCCGAGGACCCGGGCGACGTGGCGCGCCAGCTGCGCCCGCAGCTCCTCGCGGGAGGCGTGCTCCGCGCCGGCCAGGTGCTCCACCAGGTCGGCACGGGTGGCCGCGAGCAGCGCGTGGGCGGTGAAGTCGCCGTCGGCCGCCCCCGGGATCCGGTGCAGGAGCTCCCGGACGAGGGTGTGCCACTGCTCGTAGTGCTCCGTCCGGTAGGGGCTGTCCGCTCCGGTCCCCTCCAGGGCCAGGGCGAGGTGACGGTTGTCCAGTTTGAAGCACAGCAGGGCGTCGAGCAGGGCCGGTACGCGCTCCGGCGCAGGCGTGCCCGGGCCCAGCGGGGGCGGGCCGGCCTCGACGGCTTCCGTGAGCGGCTGGAGCCGCGCCGCGTACAGGGCCCGGATCAGGCCCGTGCGGTCGCCGAAGGCGCGGAAGAGCGTCCCCTTGCCGACCCCGGCCGCCGCCGCGATGTCGGCCATGGTGACGTCCTCGGCGCTTCCGCCGTGGGAGAAGAGCTCGTCGGCCGCCGCGAGGGCCGCGGCCCGGTTGCGGGTCGCGTCCTTGCGTGGCTTGCGCTCGGTCATCTGCTTCCTCCGATTGCGATCCGGACCGCCGGTCCGTATCGTTCTTGAAGCGGACCACTGGTCCGTATCGTAAGCGACGGAGGACCCATGCCCGCGAACACCCCACCGGCGGAGCTGTACCGCCACGGCCTGCGCCTGCTGCTGGACAAGGACATTCCCGCCTGGGTCGGCCTGTGGGCCGAGGACGGCGTGATGGAGTTCCCCTTCGCGCCGCCGGGCCTGCCCCGGCGCCTGGAGGGCCGGGAGGCCGTCGCGGCCTACATGCGCGACTACCCCGACCACATCGACCTGCACGACTTCCCCGAGTTGCGGATCCATCGGACCACCGACGCCGCAACGATCGTGGTCGAGATGCGCGGCGTGGGCCGCGTCGTCCGCACCGGGGACCCCTTCGACATGTCCTACATCGCCGTCGTGACCGTCCGGGACGGGCGCTTCACCGCCTACCGCGACTACTGGAACCCGCTCGCCGTCCAGCAGCCCGGTCTCGACTTCACGGGGAGCAGCGCGGGATGAACGACACCAGCACCGTCCTGGTCACCGGCGCCACCGGCACCACCGGGAGCCGCACCGCCGCGCGGCTCGTCGCCGCCGGACACCGCGTCAGGGCCGCCGGCCGCAGTGCCACACCAGTGCCCGGCACGGAGCCGGTGCGCTTCGACTGGTTCGACCCCGCCACCTTCGACGGCGCCCTCGCCGGCACCGACCGCGTCTACCTCGTGCCACCCGTGGGGGACCCGGAACCGGCCACGGTCATGCTGCCGTTCCTCCGCCGGGCCCGGGCCGCCGGCGTGCGCCGCGCGGTGCTCCTCAGTTCCTCGGCCGTGCCCGCGGGGGGTCCGGCGGTGGGCGTGGTGCACCGGGCGCTGCCGGGCCTGTTCGACCAGTGGGCGGTGCTGCGGCCGTCCTGGTTCATGCAGAACTTCACCGGCGAGCACCTCCACGCGCGCGGCATCCGCGCGGACGGCACCATCCTGACCGCGGCCGGGAACGGGCGGGTCGGCTTCGTGGACGCCGACGACATCGCGGCCGTGGCCGTGCACGCGCTCACCGACGACCACGCGCCCGACACCGACCTGGTCCTGACCGGGCCCGAGGCGCTCAGCCACGACGACGTGGCCGCCGTGCTCACGGAGGTCACCGGCCGTTCGGTCGTCCACCGCCACCTGACGTACGACGAACAGCGCGCCCGACTGGCCGCGCTGGTGCCGGAGGAGTTCGCCGCGATGCTGGCCGGGATGGACCGGGCCATCGCGGAGGGCGCCGAGGACCGCACCACCGACACCGTCCGCCGCCTCACCGGTCGCCCCGCGCGGAGCTTCCGGCTGGTCGCCGAAAGGGAGTTGACCGCCGCCCGCTGACCCGCACCACCCGCCCGCCCGGGTACGGCCGGGGCCCGGGCGCCGGCCCCCGGCCCGAGGTCCTCGAACC
>NZ_JBHZCN010000152.1:0-17246 GCF_042755465.1 Kitasatospora sp. NPDC059160
TTTTTTTTTTCTGCTTCCGGTGTCGGTGGTGGTGTGTGGGCGGGGCGGATCCCGCCGGCCCCCCCCCCACCCCGGCCCGCCGCCCACCCCTCCGCCACCACCAGAGGACCCCGATGCGCCGCCTGCCGCTCCTGCTCACCACCGCCGCCCTCTGCGGCGCCCTGGCGACAGCCGGGGCACTGCACCACCCGACGGCGGACCGCACCGGGTCCTCGGGCGACGGCGCGGCGCACACCGAAGGCCCGCGCACGGCGGGCAGCTCCCTCACCCGGGCGATCACCGCCGAACAGCAGCGGCTCAAGGCACTGCCGAACGACGCCCCCGGCTGGGCCCGGCTGGGCGCGGAGTACGTCGAACAGGCCCGGCTGACGGCCGACCCGTCCTACTACCCGAAGGCCGACCAAGCCCTGCACCGCTCCCTCACGCTCGCACCCGACGCCAACACCGAGGCCCTCACCGGCCTGGGAGCCCTCGCCAACGCCCGCCACCTCTTCGACCGGGCACGTGACTTCGCCGAACAGGCCATCGCCGCCTCGCCCGCGCACTGGCCCGCCTACGCCGTCCTCGCCGACGCCCGCACCCAACTCGGCGACGACGCCGGCGCCACCGACGCCGTCCAGCAACTCCTCGACCGCCGACCCGGCACCGCCTCCTTCACCCGCGCCGCCTACGACCTCGAACAGCACGGCCACCCCGACCAGGCCCGCGCCGCCCTCGACAGCGCCCTCGCCTCGGCCTTCGACCCCGCCGACAAAGCCTTCTGCCGCTTCCAGATCGCCGAACTCGACCGCAACGCCGGCCACCCCGACCAGGCCCTGACCGGCTACCGCGAAGCCCTCGCCGACGACGCCGGCCACACCCCCGCACTCGCCGGGCAGGCCCGGGCCGAAGCCGCCCTCGGCAACACCGAGGCCGCCGTCCGGGACTACGACGCCGCCATCGCCAAGGTCCCGCTCCCCCAGTACCTCCTCGAACTCGGAGAACTCCACGAATCCCTCGGCCACCCCCAACTAGCTCAGGAGCAGTACCGCCTGCTGGAAGCCGAGCAGCGCCTGGCCGCCGCCAACGGCGTCGTCGACGACCTCACCCTCGGCCAGTACCAGGCCGACCACGGCGACCCCGCCGAAGCCGTACGCCTGCTGCGGGCCGAATGGCAGCGGCGGCACAACGTCCTGGTCGCCGACGCCCTCGCCTGGGCCCTGCACCGCCAAGGCGCGGACCAGGAAGCACTGGACCTGGCCGAACAGGCTGAGAACCACGGCTGGCACAACGCCGTGTTCCTCTACCACCACGGCGAGATCGAACGCGCCCTCGGACACACCGAGGCCGCCCGCACCCACCTCACCCAGGCCCTCACCACCGACCCCTCCTTCAACCCCCTCCACGCACCCCGCGCCCGCGCAGACCTCGCCGCCCTCACCGACACCCGCTGACCCGGCTAACCCGCCGTCCCTTCCCCGACCGGGGCCGGGAACTGGCCGACTGGACGCAGTGCACCGTCAGCGCCCGCACAGACGCCGGCCTCGAGTTCCCCGACAACAAGGCGCGCATCGAGAAGGTCCGCGCCTTCCGCCTTCGCAAGCTGCCGGTCCACACCGAGGCGTACGACAGCTGACTCGCCGCCGCGATCACCGGCCGAACCGTCCGCCTCGACACCTTTCCGCCCGGCGGCGGCTTCCCTCCCGGCCTGTCCTCGCCCGGAGAAGGCGGTGCTCGCACCGGCACGAACGGCGAGCCGGGTCTTCCAGAATGCCCCAACTCGTTCATACCGATGCAATGCGGACACCGGATCAGTCGATGTGCTTGCGCGCCTCGATCAGGAAGCGCGCCGAGTGGGCGACGAACGGGCCCTCGGCCCGGATCCGGGCGTCCAGCTCGCGCAACCGGTCCCGGTGGGCGTCGACGGTGAAGCCCGGAACCATCCAGATCACCTTCCGCAGGAAGTACACCACCGCGCCGATGTCGTGGAACTCCATCCGCAGCCGCTCCGAGCGCAGGTCCACCGCCTCCAGCCCGGCCGCCCGGGCCTCGGCGCCCTCCACCTCGGGGCGGCGGCCCTCGCGTGCCTCGGGCTGCGGTCCGAGGAAGTACTCGACCAGCTCGAAGACCGAGGCCGGGCCGACGTGCTGGGCGAAGTACGCACCGCCGGGCCGCAGCACCCGGGCGATCTCCGACCACCAGGCCTTCACCGGGTGCCGGCTGCTGACCAGGTCGAAGGCCCCGTCCGCGAACGGCAGCGGCGGCTCGTCCTGGTCGGCGACCACCACCACGCCCAGCGGGTGCAGCAGCCGGGTCGCCTGGGCCAGGTTGGGCGGCCAGGACTCGGTGGCGGCCAGGACGGGCGGGCCGCCGCCCTGGCGCAGGGCACCGGCCAGCACTTCCCCGCCGCCGGTCTGGATGTCCAGGGCCGCCGACGCCGACGCCAGCCGCCCGGCCAGCAGCCGCTGGTAGCCCCAGGAGGGGCGTTGCTCGGTGGCCCGGCCGTCCAGCCAGGAGAAGTCCCAGCCGTCCACGGAGACGGACCCGGCCTCGGCGATCAGCTCTTCGAAGGTGCGCATGCCTCGCATCATCGCGGCGCCGACGCCGCGCTGCCAGCGGATTCACCGCCGACCGGGTACCTGCGCACCCACCCGACCCGCACCTCCAGCCCCCCGGCAGCGATCAGCCCGGCCACCGGCTCCGCCCCGCCGCCGTCCGCCTCGAAGGCGAGCAGCACGCCCGGTGCCTCGCCGCACTGCCGCTCGACGAGCCGCCGCTCCTCGGCGCCCGGCTCGCGGAACACCGGGTCCTGGAAGGACCCCGGGCAGCGGACGTAGAGCGGGTCTGTGAGGACCAGTTCCAGACCGTGGTGGTAGCAGAGGTCGTGACCGGCGGCCAGGATCAGCTCGCCGGGGCGCCAGGAGTACACGTCCCAGTCCCACCAGGACCCTTCCGGCAGCTCGATCACCCCGGCCACCGGGCCGCGCCGTCCGCGATCTCCGCGATGCTCGGGTGCCGGACGGCCTCCAGGCCCGGGTCGGCGAGCAGGTCCGCGATCAGGGCGGGCGGGCCGAAGACCTCGGTGGCGCTGAGGTCCCAGTTGGTGAGGACGAACCAGGAGCGGTCCGCGGACCACCAGTGCGCGGGGAACTGGGCGTACCCCGGCCGGGCGTCGTAGTGGGCGAGCACCTCGTCCAGCCGGCCGCGGTGGGCCGTCACCGGTCGCAGCAGGTCCTCGATCGCGGCCGAGGCGAGGCGGCAGTCGGTCGCCGGCCCGTCGGCGCTGTGCCGGGCCAGCACCTCCACCAGCCGCGCGAGGCAGTCGCGGTCCGGCTCGCCGATCAGCGGGACGTCGACCTCGCCCGACAGCGCGGCCCGGTCGTCGAACACCAGGTACGACAGGGTGCAGGGCCAGTCGGCGAGGCGCCGCCCGGCGCCCGCCAGCGCCTCGGCCCAGCGCACCGGCCGCCCGTCAACCCGCAGCGTGTGCAGCACCCAGCAACGGTCGGCGTAACCGGGCGCCTGCCCGGAGCCGGGCCAGGGACCGTCCGGCTCGTAGCCGAGGACCGCCTCCCCCGCCTCCAGCAGCGGCCGGAGCCCGTCCAGCGGGTCCTCGTCGGGTATCCGTTCCACGGCCCGTTCCTTCCCCTCGTTCCGGAACCGCGGCCTCGAAAACCGTTACCCCGTATCGATACGTCTGCGCGAGGATAGCGGCCATGACGAAGGGACAGGACGGCGAGCCGTTCGGCTACGGAGTCGTCGCCAACGTCTCCCGGGAGACGGCGCACGGCGTGGGCGGGCTGGAGATCCGCCAGGGGCTCAAGCACTTCGCCCCGGGTGCCAAGGTGTGGATCGCCCCGACGCGCTGGGGCGTGTTCGACGAGGTCGTGGTGGCCGGGCGCCACCGGGGCCACGGTCGGCGCTACGTCACGCTCGCCACCAAGCTCCGCTTCCTGGAGAACTTCCGGGTCAGCGGCGTCCACAGCCCCGCCTTGTTGCGTGCCCTGTCCCGCCCGGGACCGGGCGGCGACCGGGACGGCGGGCTGTGGACGGCGGAGCAGGCCGAGGCGTACGCCGCGTTCAACAACGCCCACCGACTGGAGGTACGGACCGACGGGCCGGACGGGATCCGTGCGTGGGTATCCGACCCGCCGCCGATGGAACTGGTCCACCAGGACACCACCTACCACCTCGCCCACTTCAACGCCTACTACGCCCGCTACTCCTCCCAGCCGCCGCCCGTGGAGGCCCCGACGCCATGAGACGGACACCGCATTCCGACCCCGGCCGCTTCTACGACGACCTCGCCGAGGACTACCACCTGCTCTACGGCGACTGGAACGCCTCGCTCGCCCGGCAGGGCGCCGCCTTGGACGCCCTGGTCCGGGAGCACCTGGGCGAGGGCCCGGCCGAGGTGCTCGACTGTGCCTGCGGCATCGGGACCCAGGCGATCGGCCTGGCCGCGCTCGGCCACCGGGTGACCGGCACCGACCTCAGCCCGGTCGCCGCCGCCCGGGCCGCCGCGGAGTCCGCCGCTCGCGGGCTCCGGCTGCTCGCGGCGGCCGCCGACATGCGCGAACTCCCCTTCCCGGACGGCCGGTTCGACGTGGTGGTGTGCGCCGACAACGCGCTCCCCCACCTGCTCGCGGCCGAGGACGTCCGCGCCGCGCTGGCCGAGATGCGCCGGGTCCTGCGCCCGGGCGGGCTGCTCCTGCTCTCCACCCGCCCGTACGACGAGCTGCGCCGGGACCGCCCGGCCTCCACCCCGCCGCAGGCCGCCGAACTGGACGGCCGCCGCTCGGTGCTGTTCCAGCTCTGGCAGTGGCACGAGGACGGCGAGCGCTACGACCTGGAGCTCTTCCGGCTCCTGCCGGACGACACCGGGCAGTGGCGGACCACGGTCCGCCACTCCAGTTACTGGGCCCTCACCCAGGACCAGCTGAGCGCCTTCGCCGCCGAGGCGGGCCTCACCGCCACCGACTGGCGCCGGCCGGCCGACACCGGCTTCTTCCAGCCCGTCCTGCTCGCCCGGGCCCCCTGACCTCCCGGTCCTCCGCCACGTCGCCCCCGCACTTCTGCCGACGCGTGTTACTTTTTACTCATGCGAGTAAATTCTCAGGACCCCACGGCTCCGGAGAGCGGCCGGAGCTTCGTCACGGACGCCCGACGCACCCAGATCGTCACCGCCGCCATCGAGGTCGTCGCCGAACTCGGTTACGGCCGGGCCTCGTTCGCGCAGATCGCCAAGCGCGCCGGGCTGTCCAGCGTGCGGCTGATCTCGTACCACTTCGACGACAAGGAAGACCTCTTCCAGGCCCTGGTCGACACCGTCCAGGAACAGGCCCGCACCGCCATGCAGCCGCGGATCCGCGCCCAGCACGAGCCGGCCGCGATGCTGGCCGCCTACATCGAGGCGAACCTCGACTTCCTCGCCGAACACCCCGTCGCGGTCCGGGCGTTGGTGGACGTCCTCGCCAACGCCCGCCGGGAGGACGGCAGTCCGCTGGTCAGCCCGGCCGGCTTCGACACCCCCGTCGCCCTGCTGGTGCAGCACCTGCGGGACGGCCAGCGCACCGGCGCCTTCCGCCCCTTCGACCCCGAGGCGATGGCCACCGCGATCCGCGCCTCGATCGACGCGGCCGCCAACCGGCTCGCCGCCGGGGCCGACTTCGACCCGCGCGCCTACGGCCGTGAACTGGTCACCCTGTTCGACCTCGCCACCAGGAACGGCGGCGCGTCATGACCGTCCACGCCGCTCCCCGGGAGGGACGGACCCGCCGGAGCACCGCCGCCTTACCCCTGCTGCTCGACCTCCTCCTGCCGCTCGGCGCCTACTACGGGCTGCGCCTCGCAGGCGTGGACCAGTGGTGGTCGCTGCTCTGGTCGGCCGCGATCCCGGCGGTCGCCGTCGTCGTCCGACTGGTCCGCACCCGGCGCCTCGACTTCCTCGCCCTGCTGATCCTCACCATGATCGGACTCGGGCTCGTCCTCTCCTCGCTCACCGGCGACCCCCGCGCCCTGCTGATCCGCGAGGCCTGGACCGGCATGCTCGGCGGGCTGATCGGCGTCTGGCTGCTCGCCTCCGTCGGCTTCGGACGCCCGGCGCTGATGCTCCTGTTCCGCTCCTTCGTCCAGGTCAAGGCGGGCGAGGCCGGGCTGCGCGCCTGGGAGGAGCGGTGGGAGGAGGACGCGGCCTTCCGCCGCGGCGTCCGGGTGCTCACCGCGGTCTGGGGCGCGGCCAGCCTGCTCAACGCCTTCGCCCAACTCGCCTTCGCCTACCTGCTGCCGGTCGACGCCGCGCCCGCCGCGATGCACGCCTGCTGGCCGGTCATCGCCGTACCGCTCTTCCTGTTCCACCTCGCCTACACCAAGCGCCGCGGCCTGCGGGCCTGAGGCGGGGGCGCCGCCCCGCCCGGTTGCTCCGTCCAGGTCATGCCGCGTGACCGGGGCGGGTGCCGGTCGTTCCCCAGGGCGACCGTCGAGCGGGGGACTCCGGGTCCGGCGAGCCCGATCGGGTGCGGCGGATGCACAGTGAGAGAGCACAACTGCATGACTGATGCGACCACTTGTCCGACCGCTGCGCCACAGGCCGAGGCACCACCGGCCGCTCGGATCACCGGGACAGAACCCGAAACCGACGCCGTCACGTCCGCGCGGGCAGCGGGCGCACGTCGACCCCGGCGGCGCGCGACGGCGGTCGCCGAGGCCGTCGTCGGCCTGGTCACCGGCGTCGGCTTCCTGCTCTGGGCCCGCAGCATCGACGTGAACCCGCTGGTCCGGATCGGCCAGGTGAGCGGCCTCGCCGGTCTCCAACTGCACGCCGCGGTGGTCGCCGTGCCCGTCCTCGCGGTGCTGCTGTACGTCGCGCACCGCGCCGGCCCCGACCGCTACCGTCCGGCGCTGCGGCTCGGATGCGCGGTGATCGCGGGGCTGAGCACCGGCCTGGTCGCCGGCGGTATCGCGGTGGCGCTGCACGGAACCCCGTGGGGGCTCGGCGGGCAGGAGGGCGACCCGGGCAATGTGATGGGCATGGCCGACGACATGATCCGCGGCCAGGGCCTGCCCGGGGTCTACCCGCCGCTGTTCCCGGCGCTGTTGGCCGTGTGGGCCGAGCTGTTCCACGGCGCCCACGGTGCCGTCGCGGGCGTCGGATTCGCCATGCAGGACCTGCAACTGCTGTGCACCGCCGTCGCCGGCCCGCTGGCCTACCTGGCCTGGCGGCTGTTGCTCCGGCCCTTCTGGGCCCTGCTGATCGCGGCGCCCGCCGCGGTGCTCTTCATCGACCCCATCCGCCCCTACAGCCACAGCGCCATGCTGGTCATGGTGCCGCTGCTGGCCGCCTGCCTGCGCGACCTGCGCCGGGCGCACCGGCTGCCGACCCGCACCGCCGTCCGGCGGGCGGTCGCGTACGGTTCCGCGATGGGCGTGGTGTTCCTCTGGTACTCCGGCTGGTTCGTCTGGGCCGCTCCCGGTGTCCTCGTCCTGAGCGGGTTCTCGATCCCCTGGCGGGCGGGGACGGCGCGCCTGCGGCGGACGCTGCTGTTCCTGGGGGTGACGGTGGCGAGCGCCGCGGTGGTCGGCGCGCCGCTGCTCTACCAGCTGGTCCGGTTCGGTGCGACGACCAAGGACCGCTACGCGATGATCACGGTCTACGCCGATCCCGCCTACGTGATGGGATGGGCGTCCGACCGCGCCGGCACGCAGACCTACCACAACTGGCCGGTCGGCGGTGAGCTGGCCGGGCAGAGCGCGTTCACCCTGCTGCTCCTCGCGGCGGCGGCACTCGCGATCGGCCTCGGTTCGGGAGGCGTCCTGGTGCGGACCGTCGCCACCGTCCTGGTCAGCTCCTGGCTGCTCCGGTTCTGGTTCGCCGCGCAGATGGAACGCACCCAGGCCGTGCAGCTCTACCCGCGGACGACGTGGATCATCATGTACTGCCTGATCGTCCTGGCGGTGCTCGGACTGATGCTGGCCGTCCGGCGCACGGCGGCCTGGAGCCGCACGCTGTCCCGGCCCGGCGGCGGCCCGGCTACCGGGCGGAACCTCCTGGCGGTCCGCCGGGTCACCGCGGCCGGGGTCTGCGCGATCGCGCTGTTCACCGCCATGGCCGGCTCGTGGTCGGCCAACCGGTACATGCCGACCACCGCCTCGGGAGTCCTGGACATGGGCCTGGACGCCTGGCGCGCCCACGTGCTCAAGGACGCCACCGGCCAGTGCCCCCGGTACTCGCCCGTCGCCACCTGTGCCGGCGTCAACCAGGACCTGACCGCACGGAGGGAGGCCTCCGACGACCCCGCGCTGTGGTGCGCCGGCGTCCCCGCCGCCGAGTGGCCGGTGACCTGCGGCCGCCGGGCCCCGTGGGCCTGACGGGCGTGGGCCGGAGCATCAGGTCTCGCGCTGCGGGTGGTAGGCCGTCTCCGGTATGCCGAACGTCCAGGCGACTCCGGCCCGGGCCGTCCGGGTGCTCGGCGGGACGCGCAGCCAGTAGGTGCGGGAGGTGCCGTCGGGCTCGGGCGTGGAGTTGACCACCTCGACCATCACCACCGGTTCGTCGTCCGGCAGGACGATCCGCCACAGCACTCCCGTCTCGTCGCGGTGGACGGGCTCCGCGCCGGAGTCGGCGAGGTACCGCTCGTAGCCGTAGTGCTCCAGCAGCACGCGGCGCAGCTCGGCGTTCTCCTCGGTGCGGATCCGCTCGGCCGTCACCTCGGCGAGGCCCGCCAGGAACTCGGCGGGGACGGGCATCCCGCGCCAGGCGTGCAGCGCGAAGCCGTCCGGGTACTCCAGGGCGGGGCCGTCCGCCCGGTCGAGCCGGCCGGCCTCGTCGCGGTGCAGGACGACGGGCCGTTCGGAGACCAGCGCCACCTCCTGGTACGGCCACCACCAGCCGGCTCCCCGCCCCACCTCGGCGAGCGGTGCGACGGCCTCGACGCCCGCGCCGGCGGCCTCCAGGGCGGCGAACCAGGGTGCGTCGTGCTGGCCGCGCACCGCGTCCAGCAGGGCGAGACGGACGGTGGTGCGCCGGCTCCGGGCGGCGGCGGCCCCGGCGCCGGTGGCCGGGGCACCGGCGGAGGCCCGGTCGCTGCCGGAGGCCCGGTCGCGATCGGCCTCGGGCGCGAGCCGGTCGAGCACGGCGTTGCGCACCCGCTCGGCCAGCGGCGTGCTGACCGGGCCGAGTTCACCGCCGGTCAGCGCCCAGTGCGCGGCCCAGCCGGCCGGGCCGACCTGCTCGACGGCGCGCCGCCGGGCCTCCTCCCAGGGCCGGGTGCGGACCTCCTCGCGCACGCTCACCGCGCCGGCGGCCCGCAGCTCCAGCGCCGCCTCGGCGGCCGCGAGCGGCGAGCCGAACCAGCGCACGGCCGCCGGTTCGGGCAGCCCGGCGGCCCGGTAGGCGGCCCGCACCGCGCGTTCGACCGCCGCCCGGTCGGCCGGCCCGGTGGCGGCCGAAGCGGCCCGCCAGCGCGCCGTGGCCCCGGCCGCGCCGACCGCCCCGCCGGGCCCACCGGCCTCGCCGCGTCCGCCCGCGCCCGCATCGGTCGGGTTGGCCCGGATCACCGTCTCCGTCGTCATCGTCTGCTCCGTTCCCCGGCCGGGCTCCCCACCCGGCCGTCCGTTCCCGTTCGCTTCCCCGTGCCGCGTCGGCACCTGCGCCGGCACCCGCTCCCGCGCCCGCTCCTACTCCCGCAGCTCAGTCCGCGACCACCCGCACCGCGCCCGGCACGTACTCGCGCTGGCGGACCACCCGGTACCACCCCTTGGGCAGCGGTATCGCCGCGTGCTCCTCGTGCACCACCCGGCCGCCCTCCGGCAGGTGCAGCCAGGCCTCGCCGAAGGGCCCGGCCTCCCGGCGCAGTTCACCGGGGCCGACCACGGCGTGGGCATGGCCGGTGACCTCGCCGAGCGCGAGCACCATCCGGCCCCGCGCGTCCCGGGGCTGCACGGCCAGCCCGGACACCCGCAGCGGCACCACGACCTCCGCGACCGGCACGATCAACACATCACCCTGGCGGTACATCAGTCCTCCCACGCCGTACGGCCGGACCCCGGCGGGCGCCGGAACCCACGGCTCCGCCCGACCGGACACGGTCACGCTCCGGAGCCACGACCAGAACGTAGAGCAAGGGTCTGACAACGCGCCCGGGCCGCCACCCGGCCACCGGTCTGTCGGACCCGCCTGGTAGACAGTCGTTCGGTCCGATTCCCCGGAGGAGCAGCGCATGACCGTCAACCACCACCTCGAACAGTTCCACGGTCTCCCGGTCTTCGACTTCGTCCAGGCCCTGGAGGCGGCGGAGGCAGCCGGGCCGACCGACGGCGCCGGGCCCGCCCCGCTGCCGGACGCGGCCGCGGTCGCCTGGCGGATCCGGCTCGACTACGAGTCCGAGCGGACGTGGCCCGAACGCTGGCAGCAGTTCCTCGAGGCCGTCGACACCGAGCGGGTCGCCGCCCTGGTGATCGGCCAGTGGGCACCGGACGAGCCGGACTCCTTCCGGGAGCCGCTGGAGGCGGTGGTCGCCGCCGCGCCCCGACTGCCCGCCCTGCGCGCGCTGTTCGCCGGGGACGTCACGTACGAGGAGTGCGAGATCTCCTGGATCCAGCAGTGCGACGTGACGCCGCTGTTGACGGCCTTCCCGGCACTGGCCGAGCTGGTGGTGCGCGGCGCCTCGGAGGACTGGGAGGGTCAGGGCGGCCTCGCCCTCCAGCCGCTGCGGCACGAGGCGCTCAAGGCGCTGCGCTTCGAGGCGGGCGGCCTGCCGGCCACGGTGGTCCGCGCGGTGGCCGGCTGCGAGTTCCCCGCGCTGGAGCGGCTGGAGCTCTGGCTGGGGGTGGACAACTACGGCGGCGACGCCACGATCGGCGATCTGACGCCCTTCCTGGACGGCACCGGGCTGCCCGCGCTGCGCCACCTCGGCCTGCAGAACTGCGAGTTCCAGGACGAGATCGCCGCCGCCCTCGCCCACGCCCCCGTGGTCGCCCGGCTGGAGTCGCTCAACCTCTCCATGGGCGTGCTGACCGACCAGGGCGCGGCCGCCCTCCTGGAGGGCCAGCCGCTCACCCACCTGCGCGCACTCGACCTCCACCACCACTACCTCACCGAGGAGATGCAACAGCGCCTGCGCCAGGCCCTGCCCGGCGTCGACCTCGACCTCACCGAGGCGGGCAAGCCGGACGACCGGTGGCGCTACGTCGCCGTCGCCGAATAGTCCGCACCGCCCCCTCCGGCTCCACCTGTCCCGCACCCGCCCGAGCACACCCGCCAGGATCCGACATGACGGTCTCGCACCACCTCAAGCACTTCCACGAGCTGCCGATCCACGAGTTCGCCCCCGACGACACCCGACACCGGCCCGCCGCCGGCGAGGTCGCCTGGCGGCTGGCCCTGGAGTACGACGCCAAGCACGGCTTCGAGGAGCTCTGGCGGTCCTTCCTCCAGTCCGTCGACCCGGCCGGGGTCCGCGCCCTGGTGATCGGCCCCTGGTGGCAGGGCGGCTACTCCCCCGTGCGGGTCGCGGTCGAGGCGATGGCGGCCGCGGCCGACCGCCTGCCCGCGCTGGAGGCGGTCTTCCTCGGCGACGTCACCTTCGACGAGTGCGAGATCTCCTGGCTGGAGATGGGCGACGTCACCCCGCTGCTGACGGCCTTCCCCCGGCTGGCCTCGCTGACCGTGCGCGGCAGCATGGACCTCTGCCTCCTCCCGGTGCGGCACGACCGGCTGACGTCCCTGTGCTTCGAGTCCGGCGGTCTGCCGGCCACCGTGGTCCGCGCGGTGTCCGGCTCCGAACTGCCCGCGCTGGAAAGGCTGGAGCTCTGGCTCGGCGTCGACGAGTACGGCGGCGACACCACGCTGGACGACCTGGCACCCTTCCTGGACGGCTCGCGCCTGCCGCGGCTGCGCCACCTCGGCCTGCAGAACAGCGAGTTCCAGGACGAGATCGCCGCCGCCCTCGCCCACGCCCCCGTGGTCGCCCGGCTGGAGTCGCTCAACCTCTCCATGGGCGTGCTCTCCGACGAGGGCGCGGCCGCCCTGCTGGAGGGCCAGCCGCTCACCCACCTGCGCGCACTCGACCTCCACCACCACTACCTCACCGAGGAGATGGGACAACGCCTGCGCCAGGCCCTGCCCGGCGTCGACCTCGACCTCACCGAGGCGGAGGACGCGGGCGAGGACGACGAGGACCGTTACGTCGCGGTCGCCGAGTAGGCGCAGGCGCAGGCGGAGGCCGGAAACGGACAGGGACACGGACGCGAACACGGCAACGGAGAGAGGAGACGGCACGATGACCCAGCGGTTGACCGTCCTCGGCAACCCCGGGCACCGGCGGGTGACGCTGTTCACCGCCGCCGCCCGGGCCGCCGGCCTGCCCGAGCCCTCGGTGCTGCCCTGGCTGGACGTCCTGCGCGGCGGGTACCGGCTGCCGGAGGGCACCCTGCTGCGCATCGAGTCGCCCGGCGAGGAGCCGCTGGTCGACGAGCTGCTCCGCGGCCCGGCGCTCGGCTCCGGCTACGCGCCGACCAGGGTCGAGGGCACGGCCGCCTGGTACACCGGGATGCTGACCGCCCTGCGCGGGCTGGCCGCACACCCCGGCGTGCGGCTGCTCGGCGATCCGGAGGAGATCGCCGTGATGTTCGACAAGCGCCGGGCGCACGCACTGCTCGCCGCGGCCGGCGTGCCGGTGCCCCGGGCGCTCCCCGGCCCGGCTCCCGGCGGCGAGCTCTCCGGCTGGGAACAGCTGCGCTCGCGGCTCGCCGCGGCCGGTCTGCACCGGGTCTTCGTCAAGCCCGCGCACGGCTCCTCCGCCTCCGGGGTGATCGCCCTGGAGTTCGGCCCGCGCGGACGACTCCTGGCCACCACCTCGGTCGAGCTGGCCGACGGCCGACTGCACAACTCGCTGCGGGTGCGCCGCTACCGCGACGAGCGGGAGGTCGCCGAGATCGTCGACCGCCTGGCGCCGGACGGGCTGCACGTCGAGCAGTGGATCCCGAAGGCCTCCCAGTCCGGCCGCTCGGCGGACCTGCGCGTCGTGGTGGTCGAGGGCCGGGCCACCCACGCGGTGGTGCGCACCAGCTCCCAGCCGATGACCAACCTGCACCTCGGCGGCGCCCGGGGCAGCCTCGACCTGGCCCGGGAGGCGGCCGGCCCGGCCTGGCCCGCGCTGCTGGAGACGGCCGAGCGGGCGGCGGCCTGCTTCCCCGGCTCCCCGATGGTCGGGGTGGACGTCCTGCCCACCGCGGGCTGGCGCCGCGCCCTGGTCGGCGAGGTGAACGCCTTCGGCGACCTGCTGCCCGGGCTGACCGGCCTGCCTGGAGGCCCGGCCGAGGGCCTCGACACCTACGGCGCCCAGCTCGCCGCCCTCGCCCGGCGCCCCGACCCCACCACCCGTACCGACCGCACAGAGCCCCGCTCCCCCGCCCCGACGCACCACCAGAGCATGGAACCCTCCCGATGAACCACCAGCCCACGCCCGAGACGGCCGCCCCGAACCCCGACATGAACGCGGTCGTCGACAGCCACGACCTGCTGCTCGTCACCCTCGACACGCTGCGCTTCGACGTCGCCGAGGAGCTGGCCGGGGCCGGCCGGATCCCGAACCTCGCCGCCTTCCTGCCCGGCGGCCGGTGGGAGCGCCGGCATGCGCCCGGCAGCTTCACCTACGCCTCCCACCAGGCGATCATGGCCGGTTTCCTGCCCACCCCGGCCGCTCCCGGCGGCCCGCACCCGCGCCTGTTCGCGGCCCGCTTCGCCGGTTCGGAGAGCACCGCCACCCGTACCTGGGTGTTCGACGCGGCGGACCTGCCGACCGCCCTGGGGGCGGCCGGGTACCGGACGGTCTGCATCGGCGGCGTCGGCTTCTTCAACAAGCAGGGCCCGCTCGGCTCGGTCCTGCCCGGCCTGTTCCAGGAGAGCCACTGGGAGCCGGCGATGGGCGTGGCCTCCCCCACCTCCTTCGAGGAGCAGGTCGCCCGGGCCGAGCGGGTCGCCGCCGAACAGCCCCCCGACCAGCCGCTGTTCCTGTTCCTGAACGTCTCGGCGCTGCACCAGCCCAACTGGTTCCACCTGCCGGGTGCCACCCGCGAGCACGGCGACTCGCGAGCCAGCCACGCCGCCGCCCTGGAGTACGTGGACGCCCACATCGGCCGCCTCTTCACCGCGATGAGCGCCCGCCGCCCCTGCTTCGCCGTCGTCTGCTCCGACCACGGCACGGCGTACGGCGAGGACGGCTACACCGGGCACCGGATCGGCCACGAGGTGGTCTGGACGGTCCCGTACGCCCACTTCACCGTCCCGGCCGGCCACGGCACTGCCACCGCCCCCTCCCCCGCCTCCACTCCCTCCATCCCCTCCATCCCCGAGGAGCGCGCATGACCACCGCACCCCCGCTCCCCGACTCGCCGTACCAGTCCTACGTCTACGCCTACCCGCACAAGACGGCCTACCGCCCGCTGCCCGAGCGCCCGCTGCTCGGCGAGCTCTGGGCCGGGGAGCCGCAGCACGCGCTCTCGCTCTACCTGCACGTCCCGTTCTGCGAGGTCCGCTGCGGCTTCTGCAACCTGTTCACCCGGATCGGCAGCCCCGAGGGCCTGACCACCGCCTACCTGGACGCCCTGGAGCGCCAGGCCGACGCCGTGCGCTCGGCCCTGGACGGCGACGCCCGGTTCGCGCTGGCCGCGTTCGGCGGCGGCACCCCGACGTATCTGACGGCCGCCGAGTTGGAGCGGCTGTGCGACATCGCCGAGCAGCGGATGGGCGCCGACCTGCGGGCCGTGCCGCTCTCCGTGGAGGCCTCACCCGCCACCGCGACCGCCGACCGGCTGGAGGTGCTGGCCGCCCGCGGCACCACCCGGCTGAGCCTGGGGGTGCAGTCCTTCGACGACACCGAGGCCCGCTCGGCCGTCCGCCCGCAGAAGCGCGCCGAGGTGGAGGCCGCCCTGGCCCGGATCCGGGCCGCCGGGATACCGGTGCTGAACATCGACCTCATCTACGGCATCGACGGCCAGACCGAGGCGAGCTGGCTGCGTTCACTGGACGCGGCCCTGCACTGGCAGCCCGAGGAGCTCTACCTCTACCCGCTGTACGTCCGCCCGCTGACCGGCCTGGCCCGGCGCGGCGAGCAGGAGAGCGCCGCCGCCTGGGACACCCGCCGGCTCGCGCTCTACCGGTCCGGCCGGGACCACCTGCTGGCCAACGGCTACCAGCAGGTGTCGATGCGGATGTTCCGCCGCGCGGCCTCCCCGCAGGCCGGCCAGGGCGAGTACGCCTGCCAGACCGACGGCATGGTCGGCCTGGGCTGCGGCGCCCGCTCCTACACCTCGCGGCTGCACTACTCCTTCGACTACGCGGTGAACGCCACCGAGGTGCGCGCCATCATCGACCGCTTCGTCACCACCGAGGACTTCCACCACGCCGAACACGGTTTCCGGATGGACGGCGGCGAGCCGCGTCGCCGCCACCTCGTCCAGTCGCTGCTCCAGGCCGAGGGCATGCCCCTGGCCGACTACCGCGCCCGCTTCGGCAGTTCGCCGGCCGAGGACTTCGCCGCGGAGCTGGCGGGCTTCGCCGAGCGCGGCTGGCTGGCCGCCGACCCGGAGCGGCTACGGCTCACCCCGGAGGGCCTGGCCCACTCGGACGCGGTCGGGCCGCTGCTGTTCTCGCCCGGGGTCCGGGCCCTGATGACGGGCTACGAGGCGAAATGACCTTCCTCGGCATGCCCTCCGTCGCCCCCGCCGACCCCGCCGCCCCGGTCGAGGCCGACGCCGCCGCCGGCACCCCCGACGCGGCGCGGCCGCGCGACCTCACCCTGCTCTACCGCGGCCCGCTCGCCTCCTGCGACTACGACTGCCCCTACTGCCCGTTCGCCAAGCGCCGCGACTCGCCCGAGCAGCTGCGCGCCGACCGGGCCGCGCTGGAACGCTTCACCGCCTGGGCCACCGCCCGCGCGGGCACCGGTGACACCCTGTCGTTGCTGTTCACCCCCTGGGGCGAGGGCCTGGTCCGCTCCTGGTACCGCCGCGCGCTGGTCGAGCTGAGCCGGCTCCCGCACGTGCGCCGGGTCGCGATCCAGACCAACCTGAGCTGCCGTACCGGGTGGCTGGCCGAGGCCGACCCCGCCCCCCTCGCCCTGTGGGTCACCTACCACCCCGGCCAGGTGCCCTTCGACCGCTTCCTCGCCAAGTGCCGCGAGCTGGACGCGCTGGGCGTGCGGTACAGCGTCGGCGTGGTCGGGCAGCCGGACCACCTCCCCGAGGCCCGTCGGCTGCGCGCGGCGCTCGCCCCCGAGGTGTACCTGTGGATCAACGCGGCCGAGGGCCGCAGCTACACCGATGCCGAGGCCGCGCAGTGGACGGCCATCGACCCGCACTTCGGCTACAGCCGGCACGCCCATCCGAGCGCCGGGCTGCCCTGCCGCACCGGCGATTCGGTGCTCTCCGTGGACGGCGACGGCACGGTGCGCCGCTGCCACTTCGTCCGGGACGTCCTCGGCAACCTCTACGACGGCAGCTACCGCGCCCGGCTGCGGCCGCGCCCCTGCCCGCTGCCGGTCTGCGACTGCCACATCGGGTACGTCCACCTGGAGACGCTGCCGCTGTACGAGCTGTTCGGCACGGGCGTACTCGAACGGGTGCCGCAGGAGTGGCCCCGGGGCGGCTGACCGTCCGCACCGGCCCTGACCGTCCGCGCCCCCGCCGCCCCGGCCGCCCGCGCCTGCACCCCCGCGTGACCGGCCGCGCACGGCCCGCAGCGCTCCCCGGCCCACCGGGCGCCCGGCCGCGTACCTCCCTAGCCTGGTAACCGAGAGGAGGCGAACCACCATGCTTGGAGACGGACCGCTGCAAGCAGTCATCCCCGCCACCGATCTCGCCCGCGCCAAGGCCTTCTACACCGATGCCCTCGGCCTCAAGGTCGTCGAGGAGGGCGAGGAGGAGCTGACCGGCGAATGCGGCGCGACCCAGTTCACCATCTACCGCACCCCCAGCGGCGGCCAGGCCGCCCACACCCTCGCCAGTTTCAAGGTCGCCGACCTCGACGGCGAGATGGCCGCCCTGCGTGAGCGCGGCATCACCTTCGAGGAGTACGACTTCCCCGGCCTCAAGACGGTCAACGGGGTCGCCGAGGGCGAGGGCATGCGCGCCGCCTGGTTCAAGGACAGCGAGGGCAACATCCTCTGCGTGGCCCAGCGCGTCGGAAGCTGACCCATCCCCGACCGATCCCCCCACCCCTACCCCCCCCCCCACCGCACCCGGGACGCCGGGGCCCGGCCCGCTCGTCA
>NZ_JBHZCN010000153.1:0-17029 GCF_042755465.1 Kitasatospora sp. NPDC059160
GGCGCGGGGTGCTGACCGCGGGGTTTGCCCCCCCCGGGCCCCACGTCCGGCGGTCAGGAGCTCAGGAGGCCAGGCCCGCGAGCTCGGCCAGCCGGGTGTAGGACTCCCGGCGGTCCGCCGGGTCGTAGGTGTTCGCCACCACCATCACCTCGTCCGCGCCCGACTCGGCCACGAAGGCCTTCAACTTCGCCGCCACCGTGTCCGGCCCGCCGACCACCTCGGAGCGCAGGTCGTTCAGCGGCGGGGTGCGCTGCGCGGCCTGCTCGGCCGGGGACGGCCGGTGGCCCAGGGCCTCCTCGACGGACAGCAGCGGCGCGGAGCGGC
Organism: Kitasatospora sp. NPDC059160; assembly: GCF_042755465.1. Lineage (NCBI taxonomy): Bacteria > Bacillati > Actinomycetota > Actinomycetes > Kitasatosporales > Streptomycetaceae > Kitasatospora > Kitasatospora sp. NPDC059160. Next base: position 325 of record NZ_JBHZCN010000153.1, read on the forward strand.
CCACCGCGTGCTGGGCCAGCGCGAGCCGCCACGGGGTGGCCAGCTCCTCGGCGTGCCGGTCGTCCCGGCCCACCACCACGGTCAGGGTCAGGACGGCCCACGGCCGCGCGCCCTCGCGGGCCGGCCGGAACTGCTCCCGGTAGCGGCGCAGCGCCGTGAAGGCGTTGGCGGGGTCCTGGTAGGCCGCCAGGTACGCGTAGCCCAGGCCCAGCCGGGCCGCGGTGCCCGCCGAGGCGGGGCTGCCGCCGAGCAGGAACACCTCGGGCAGCGGCGCGTCGGTCGGCACGGCCCGGACGGCGGCGAGCTCGTGCCCGTCCGGCAGGGCGGTGTGCCCGCCGAAGGCCAGCAGCTGCGCCAGCTGGCCGTTGAAGACGTCCGGGGCGAGCGAGGAGCGCTGCAGCAGGGCGGCGGTCGGCCCGTGCCCGGTGCCGGTGGAGCGGCCGATGCCGAGGTCGATCCGGCCCGGGTGCAGCGCCTCCAGGGTGCGGAACTGCTCGGCGACGTGCAGCGGCGAGTGGTTGGGCAGCAGCATCCCGCCGGCGCCGATCCGCAGCCGGGTGGTGCGGGCGGCCAGGTGGGCGATGACGATCTCGGGCGCCGAGATGCCCACCGCCGCCTCGGCGTGGTGCTCGGCGACCCAGTACCGGCTGAATCCCAACGCCTCGACGTGCCGGGCGAGTCGGACGGCCTCGTCGAGCAGCTCGGAGGTGCCGGTGCCGGCCCGTCGGGGGCCCTGGTCGAGGACGGAGAACGCGGTCATGCCTGTTTCCTCAGGAGTCGGCCCCCGGTGCGCCGGGGGCGGGTGGACCGGGTCCGGGCGGCGGTGGTCACACGCCGGCCGGGGCGGGGGTCGGGTACGGGTGCGGCAGTCCGTAGTGCTCGCGCAGCGTGCTGCCCCGGTAGGACGAGCGGTAGACGCCGCGCTTCTGCAGGATCGGCACCACCAGGTCGACGAAGGCCGGCAGTCCGTCGGCGAAGACGTCCGGCATCAGGGTGAAGCCGTCCGCGGCGCCCGAGACGAACCACTCCTCGGCGACGTCGGCGACCTGCTCGGGCGTGCCGATCGCCTCGATGTGCGCCCCGCGCCAGGGGGCGTGGCCGGCCAGCTCGTCCAGCCGGCGCAGCCGGGCCAGCGCCTCGCGCCGGCTGTCGGCGACGGTGGTCATCAGCCCGGGCAGGATCTTGACCGACCGGGGGTCGCGGCCGTGCCGTTCGGCCCGGGCCCGGACGTCGGCGGCGTAGGCGTGCGCGACGTCCGGGGTCTTGGCCCCGGAGAACACCACGTCGGCCGTCCGCCCGGCCAGTTCGCGCCCCGGCTCGGAGGCGCCCGCCTGCACCACCAGCGGGTGGCCCTGGGCGGAGGGCGGCAGCGGCAGCGGCCCGCGGACGCTGAAGTGCTCGCCCTGGTGGGAGATCGGCCGCAGCCGCCCCGGGTCGGTGAACCGCCCGGTGCGCACGTCCGCGACCAGTGCCTCCGGCTCCCAGCTGCGCCACAGCGCCTTGACGATGTCCACGAACTCCTCGGCGCGCGCGTACCGGTCGGTGCGCGGGGCCAGGCCGCTGCCGCCGAAGTTGGCCGCCACCTGGGGGATGTAGGTGGTGACGGCGTTCCAGCCGGCCCGCCCGCCGCTGAGCACGTCCAGCGACTTGAACCGGCGGGCGATGTTGTAGGGCTCGTTGGAGGTGGTGGAGGCGGTGGCGATCAGTCCGATCCGGGAGGTGGCGGCGGCGATCGCGGTGAGGATCAGCGTCGGCTCGTGGTAGTACGCGCCGTGCGGGCTGGTCTGGATGTCGGCGAAGACCCCGGGGGTGTCGGAGAGGAAGACCGCGTCCATCAGCCCGCGTTCGGCGGTCCGGGCGGCGTCCACCCAGGTCTCCACCCGGGCGAAGCCGTACGGGTCGGAGCCGGGTTCGCGCCAGGCGGCGGGGTGCACGCCCATGGCGCCGCCGACCATGTGCAGGTTGAGGTGGAGCTCGCGTTCGGTGCTCATCGGGCCTTCCCGGGGTTCGGGCCGTCCAGGTGGGGGACGGCGTCCAGCAGTTGGCGGGTGTAGGGGTGGCGCGGCGCGGTCAGGACCTCGGCGACGTCCCCGGACTCGACGACCTCGCCGTCCTTCATCACCAGCACCTCGTCGGCGACGTGGCGCACCACGCCGAGGTCGTGCGAGACGAACACGTAGGCCACGCCGAGTTCGGCCCGCAGCTCGGCCAGCAGGTCGAGGACCTGGGCCTGGACGGAGACGTCCAGCGCCGCCACCGGCTCGTCGAGCACGACGATCCGCGGGCGCGGTGCCAGCGCCCGGGCGATCGCGACCCGTTGGCGCTGTCCGCCGGACAGTTCGCGCGGACGGCGGTGCAGCAGTTCCGGGCCCAGCCCGACCTGGGCCATCAGCTCGGCGACCCGGCCGGCCCGGGCCCGCCGGGGCACCCCGGTGGCGGCCAGCGGCTCGGCGATGATCCGGGCGACGGGGTAGCGCGGGTCGAAGCTGCTGAGCGGGTCCTGGTGGACGACCTGGATCCGCCGGTGCAGGGCGCGCCGCCGGGCGCCGCGCAGGCCCTGCCAGGACTGCCCGTCCACCTCGACGCTCCCGGTGTCCGGCGCGGCCAGGCCCAGCAGCAGGCGCCCGGTGGTGCTCTTGCCGGAGCCGGACTCGCCGACGATGCCGAGCGTGCGGCCCTCCCGCAGGGTCAGCGAGACGTCCCGGACGGCGGCCACCGGGGCGTGCCCCGGGACGGCGAAGGACTTGCCGAGGCCCTCGGCGCGCAGCACCACCCGCTTCCCGGTGCGCGGCCGGGGCAGTTCGGCGCCCGCCCGCGGCCCGGACAGCCGGGTGCCGCGCGCCCCCGGCCGGGGCACGGCCGCCAGCAGCTGCCGGGTGTACGGGTGCCGGGGCTCGGCCAGCACCTCGGCGGTGGGGCCCTGTTCGACCACCTCGCCGTCCTTCATCACCAGCACCCGGTCGGCGACCCGCGCCACCACCGCCAGGTCGTGGCTGATCAGCAGCAGCGCCCGGCCGGCCCGGCGCCGCTCGGCGAGCAGTTCGAGGATCTGCGCCTGGACGGTGACGTCCAGGGCGGTGGTGGGCTCGTCGGCGATCAGCAGCGCCGGGTCGGCGGCGAGCGCGGAGGCGATCAGGGCGCGCTGGCGCAGCCCGCCGGACAGCTGGTGCGGGAACTGCCGGGCCCGCAGCCGCGGTTCGGGCACCCCCGCCTCGGCGAGCAGGGCCAGGACCCGCGCGGGCACCTCGGCGCGCGGCACGGTGCGGTGGGCGCGCAGCGCCTCGGCGATCTCGTCGCCGACCCGGCGCAGCGGGTCGAGCGAGACCAGCGCGTCCTGGAGCACGAAGCCGATCCGGCGTCCGCGCAGCGGCCGCCACTGCCGGTCGGTCAGCGCGCCCGCGTCGCGCCCGTCGATCCGGAACAGCTCGGCGGTGGTGCGCGCCCCCGGCCCGGTCAGCCCGACCAGGGCGCGCGCGGTGACGCTCTTGCCGGAGCCGGACTCGCCGACCAGGGCGACGCTCTCGCCGGCGCCGACGGTCAGCGACAGGCCGCGTACGGCGGTGACCGGGCCGCGCCGGCCGGGGAAGGCGACCTGGAGGCCGCGCACCTCGACCACCGGCGGCGCGGGCTCGGTCCGCGGGTGCGCGGGCTCGGACCGGGTCTCGGTGCTCATCGCGCCACCCGCCCCTCGGCCCGGTCCTGGAGCCACTGCCCGACGGCCGAGACGGCCAGCACCGTGAGGGTGATCGCCGCCCCGGGGAAGACCGCCGTCCACCAGGCGACCTGGACGTAGTCGCCGCTGCCTGCGAGCATCGCGCCCCACTCGGCGGTGGGCGGCTGCGGGCCCAGCCCGAGGAAGCTGAGCGCCGAGCCGGTGACGATCATGCCGCCGACGCCGACGGTGGCCAGCGCCAGCAGCGGCCCGACGGCGTTCGGCACGACGTGCCGCAGGACCACCTGGAGCCGCGACCAGCCGAGCACGGTGGCCGCCTCGACGTAGCCGGTGCCGCGCACCCGCAGCACCTCGGCGCGCACCAGCCGGGCGTACCCGGGCAGGGTGACCAGGGCGAGCCCGGCCACCAGGTTCTCGGTGCCGGTGCCCAGCACCGCGACGACCAGCAGCACCAGCAGCACGCCCGGGACGGACAGCAGCACGTCCAGCAGCCGGCCGGCGATCCGGTCGACGGTCCGTCCGCCCTGGGCGGCCAGCACGCCCACCAGGGTGCCGGCCGCCAGCGCCAGGGCGGAGGCGGCCAGGCCGATCAGCAGCGAGGGCCGGGCGCCGTGCACGACGCGGGAGTAGACGTCGCGTCCGTTCTCGTCGGTGCCCATCCAGTGGGCGGACCCGGGCGGCAGCAGGGTGTCGGCGGGGTTGGCGGCGTCCGGCCCGGCGCCGCCGAACAGGCCCGGCGCGAGTGCGGCCAGCAGCAGGAGGACGCAGACCGCGAGCCCCAGCGCGAGGCCGGGGCGGATGCGGGGGATGACCACGGGGTTTCCTCCTCAGCTCTCGCTGGTGCGCAGCCGCGGGTCGACCAGCCGGTAGGACAGGTCGACGGCGGTGTTGACGACGGTGTAGACCAGCCCCGCGACCAGCACGATGCCGATGACCAGCGGCAGGTCCTTGTTGCGGACGGCGGTGACGGCGAGCGTGCCCAGCCCCTGCCGGGAGAAGACCGACTCGACCACCACCGCGCCGCCGATCAGCGAGCCGGTCAGCCAGCCGACCAGGGTGGTGACCGGCAGCAGGCCGTGCCGCAGCGCGTGCCGCAGCCGGACGGCGGCCTCGCCGAGGCCCCGGGCCCGGGCGGTGGTGACGAAGGGTTCGTCCAGGGTCCGTTCCAGGCCGCGGCGCAGCACCCGGGTGATCACGGCGGCGGGCCCGGCGGCCAGTGCCAGGGCGGGCAGCACGAGCCCGTCCAGCCCCGGCGCGCCCAGCGCGGGGAACCAGCGCAGCCGGAAGGAGAACAGGGCGAGCAGCAGGGTGCCGAGCCAGAACGCGGGCACGGCCACGCCCAGGCCCTCCAGCAGGGCGACGGGGGTGCGCACCCAGCGCGGCCGGCCGGCCGTCAGCAGGGCCGCCGGGACGGCCAGCGCGACGGTCACCAGCACGGTGGCGCCCAGCAGTTGGAGGGTCGGGCCGAGTTGCTGGCCGATCGCGGTGCGCACCGGCAGGTGGAGTACGTAGGAGTCGCCGAGGTCGCCGCGCAGCACATGGCCGAGGAAGGTCAGGTACTGCACCGGCAGCGGCCGGTCGAGCCCGTACTCCCGGGTGATCTCCTCGCGCAGCCCGTCGCCGGTGCCGCGCAGGCCGGTGAGCAGGTCGACCGGGTCGCCGGAGGTGAGGTGCAGGGCGAGGAAGGCGAGCGTCACCGCGCCCCAGAGCACCAGGACGGCGCTGCCGAGCCGGCGCAGGGCGGCGCCGCCGAGGCGGTTCAGCGCGGCGCCGCCGGGGCGGCGGTCCGCCACGGCGCCGGTCACCGGGCGAGCCAGGCGTCGGCGAAGTTCGGGAAGCTCTGCTGCTCGAAGACGACGCCCCGCACCCGGGCGGAGGTGCCCAGCACGTAGGCGTTGCTGAACACCGGCAGGATCGCCGCGTCCTGGCTCACCTTCTGCTGGACGGCGGCGTAGAGCGTCTTCTGCCGCTGCACGTCGGTGGTCGCGAGCGCGTCGGCGAGCTGGGCGTCGACCTGGTCGTCGTGGTAGCGGGCGGCGTTGTTGTCGATCTTGGCGGTGGGGATGTGGGCGCTGCCGAAGACCAGCCGCAGCGCGTCCGGGGAGGAGTTGTTGGCGCTGCTGTTGAGCAGGTCGTAGTCCCCGGCCAGGACGCGCTTGACGTAGGTGCCGGTGTCCAGGTTCTGGTTGCGGATCTCGATCCCGAGGTCCTTCGCGGCGGCCTGGATCTGGGTGGCCAGGGCGGTGTACTGGCCGAAGTACTCGCCGATGTACAGGAAGTCCAGGCTCAGCCGCTTCCCGTCCCTGGTGCGGTAGCCCTCGCCGTCGCGCGCCGTCCAGCCGGCCTCGTCCAGCAGCTTCCCGGCGGCCGCCGCGTCGTACCGGTACTGGTCGGCGACGCCCGCCGCGTACTGGGGGGTGGACGGGGAGAGCGGTCCGGTGGCGGCCGGGAAGACGCCGAAGTAGAGCTTCTGGACGATCAGGTGCCAGTCGATGCCGTTGCGCAGCGCCCGGCGCAGCCGGACGTCGGCGAGCGGGCCCTTCTCGGTGTTGGGGTTCAGGCTCCACGGCACGCCGGGGGAGACGGCGCTCTGCACGGTGAACTTCGGGTCGGCCTTGAGCCTGGCGACGTTGACCGGGGCGATCGCGGCGGCGGCGTCGGCCTGACCGCTGGTCAGCGCGCCCTGGCGGGAGGAGCTGTCGGGGACGATCCGTACGGTGAGCCGGTCCAGGTGGGCGGCGCCCCGGTTGGCGGCGCCCTCGGGGGCCCAGGCGTAGTCGGCGCGGCGCTGGTAGGTGATGCCCTGCTGCGGGGTGAACCCCTCGGCGCTGGTGAAGGGGCCGGTGCCGACGATCTTCGAGCAGAGCGCCTTGGGGTCGCCGGCCAGGGTGGCGGGCGACTCGATGCCGAGGCTCGGGGAGGCCAGGCCGGTGAGGAACGAGGAGGCGGGCGCGGCGAGGGTGACCTCCACGGTCTGCGGGTCGACCACCCTGGCCGAGCGGTAGTTCTCGATCAGCTGGGCGGCGCCGGCGGACTTGGTGGCGGGGGCGACCACGTGGTCCAGGTTGGCCTTCACGGCGGCGGCGTCGAAGGCGGTGCCGTCGCTGAAGGTGACGCCGGTGCGCAGGGTGAAGGTGTAGGTCTTCTGGTCCTCGGAGATCTTCCAGGACTTCGCCAGCCAGGGCTGGACGGTGCCGCTGTCGTCCTGCCACACCAGGGAGTCCAGCGCGGCCCGGGAGAACAGGGCGTCGGCCTGGCCCTGGTGCGGGTCGAGGCAGGTCGGGCCGTAGGGGACGGCGAGGGTGAGGGTGCCGCCGGCCACCGGCCGGTCGCCGCCGGCGGCGTCGGCGCCGCCCGGTGTGGTCGCGGAGCCGGCGCAGGCGGCGGTCAGCGGGAGCACGGTGAGGGCGGCGACGAGGCCGAGTCTGGAGCGGAACCCCCTGCTGTGCACGGCGGTTCGGTGCCGGGTCGCGGTCCTGGCGGCGGCGGCGGGGGCGGCGGCGGGGGCGAGGGTGTCGGGGTGCGGTCGCATGGCGGGGCTTCTCTCCGAGGCGCGGACGGCGGCGGGGCCGCCGGGGACGGGTCGGGGTCGCCGCGAGGGCCGTCGCGCCGGCCGGTCAGTGGCTGCCGGGCCGCGCGGGGGCACAACGCGGCCGGGTACAGAGCGCGCTGTCGGTACGGGAGAGGTCGATCGCCCGGCGGGTGGCGGCGAGCAGCGGGCGCATGCCCGGCAGGCCACGCGTGGCGGACACCCCGTACTCCTAGGAGACCGGCTCCGGAACCGGAGCGCCGATGAATGGTCAGTTCTCGCCCAGGGACTGGCGCGAAACGATTCCCACTGACCCGGGTAGTTAATCAGACTGAACTGGGTTGTTCAATTGCCGTCCGCTCCATGGTCGGCGGCACCCGAGGCGGCACCCGCCCCAGCAAGGCCCCTGGTGCGCAGCCTCCCCTGAAACTGAACTCATGAGTTCAGATCCGATTTAGCGAGCACCTGTGCGCTACTGTGAGGAACGTGAACGAACGTGAACTCCCGGGTACGGGCCGTGGCCGGATCGACAAGCGCAGCGCCATCCTGGACGCCGCGGTCAAGGTGTTCACGCGCGAGGGCTACGCCCAGGCGGGCATCGACGCCATCGCCGCGGCGGCCGGAGTGGCCAAGCCGACGCTCTACAACCACTTCGGGGACAAGGAGAACCTCTTCCGGGTGGTGATGCGGGACGGCGCCGAACGCACCGCCAACCGCATCGTCGCCGCCCTCGCCAGCCTCCCCGACGACGGACAGGACCTCGCGGCCGAACTGGAACGGGTGGCCCACCGCGTGGTCGAGTGCCAGCTCAGCGACGAGGGCTGGGCCCTGCAACGGCTGCTCTACGCCGAGGCCTCCCGACTGCCCGACCTCTACGACCAGGTCGTGGCCCGCGGCTCCCAGCCCGTCCAGGACGTCCTGGCCGGCCGCCTCTCCAGCCTGGCCAACCGCGGCCACCTGGACCTCGACGACCCGGCCGTGGCGGCGGCCCAGTTCATCGCCCTGGTCTCCGGCAACCTCCCCGGCCTCTCCGCCCTCGGCACCCGGCCCGTCGCCCCCGCCGACCTCGCCACCGCCGTCCGCACCGGCGTCGACACCTTCCTGCGCGCCTTCGGCACCCCGCGCCGCCGTCCGGCCCGCCGCTCCTGACCGGCGGCGGCGCCCCCCGGACGATCGGCTTCATCGCTCTGTCATCGTCCGCTGCGATGGTCCTCCGGTGACCTGGGCCCACCACGCACCGCAACGGAGCGGGCGGGCGGGCCGACCTCGTGGGGAGGAAACGCCATGCAAGCACGAAAGATCGCCGCCGCGTCCGCCGGGCTCCTGCTGACGGTGGGGCTGACGGCGGCCCAAGGCGCCACGGCACAGGCGGCGACCACGCGCGTGGCCGCCCCGTGCGAGGGCACCTACACGATCGTCGTCGGGGGCACCGGCAGCTCCTGGAACAACGACGGCTTCTACGGCAACATCCAGCAGCACGTCGGCTACCCGACCCAGATCCCCAACGGGGCGAGCACCCGGGCGGGCGTCAACGAGCTGAACCGGCTGGTCCGCGACCAGCGCGCGGCCTGTCCCGACCAGCACGTCAAGATGGCCGGGTACTCGCTGGGCGCCGGCGTGGTGCACGTGTGGGTGACCGAGAACTGGCAGACCTTCGGCAACGTCAACGCCATCCTGGTCGCCGACCCCAAGCGCCAGGGCCCGCCCGGGGCCAACGGCGGGGCCGTGCCGTTCGGCGGCATCATCGGCGCCCCGCTGGCGGGGGCCGACCGGTTCTTCGGCAACGTGCCGGTCAAGACGATCTGCCACTGGGACTACGTCTGCGACGAGTCCGCCGGCATCTGGACCTACCCGAACAACCACGTCAAGAACTACCCCGAAGACTTCAACATGGACCACCACAACGACGGCGCCAACGAGCAGTGGTACAACGGCGCCTGGTACCCGGCGAGCTGGTAGCCGCCCGTAGTCACCCGTAGCCGCCGGGCCCGCAACCGGCCCCCTCACCACCTGTCAGTGCCCGGGCGCCGCCCGGCCGCCGGCAGGTGGTGAGTCGTCTGCGGGGGGCGGTGGCGGGGGCCTGCGTCATCGGTCTGTCATCGCCCCTCCCTAGCGTGGCCGCGTACGGACAAAACCCTCGGATGACAGGGAAGGGACGGCCCGATGGCGCGGAGGGGACTCACAGCGAGGCTGCCGGTGGCGGTCTTGGCCGCGGTGGCACTGATGGGCACGACGGTGGCCGCCGGAGCACCGGCCGCCGGACCGGCGGCCACCGCCGGCGCACCGGACAAACCGACGATCCGCTACACCGAGTACGGCATCCCGCACATCATCGCCGCCGACCTGGCCGGGCTGGGGGAGGGCTACGGGTACGCCGCCGCCAAGGACAACATCTGCACCCTGGCCGACACCTACCTGATGGTCAACGCCCAGCGCTCCCGCTACCTGGGCCCGGACGGCAAGGCCAGCCCCGGCCAGAACCAGAACGTCACCACCAACCTCAACAGCGACCTCTACTTCCAGCGGATCAACGACAACCGGGTGGTGGAGGGGCTGATCGACCAGCCCGCGCCCAGGGGCCCGGAGCCGGAGGTCAAGGAGGCCATCCGCGGCTACGTCCAGGGCTACAACCGGTACCTGGCCGAGACCGGGGTCGGCAACATCACCGACCCGGCCTGCCGCGGCGCCGCCTGGGTGCGGCCGATCACCGAACTGGACGTCTACCGGCACGCCCACGCCGAGATCATCATGGGCAGCGCCGACCCGCTGGTGGACGGCGAGGTCAACGCCGCACCCCCGGGCGCCTCGGTCGCCGCCCAGCCGGCCGCAGCCGCGCCGCAGCTCTCGCCGGAGGAGACCGGCAACCGGATCCGCGAGGCGATGGCCGCCGCCCGGCAGCAGGGCAGCATGGGCAGCAACGCCCTGGCGGTGGGCGCCCAGGGGGTGTCCGGGGGCACCAGCATGCTGCTGGCCAACCCGCACTTCCCCTGGCAGGGCAAGAACCGGATGTGGCAGGCCCAACTGACCATCCCGGGCCGCTTCAACGTCTCCGGGGCCAGCCTGCTCGGCCTGCCCGCCGTGAACATCGGGCACAACGACGACGTCGCCTGGAGCCACACCGTCGCCACGGTGGCCCCGTTCGGCCTGTTCGACGTCCAGGTGGACCCGCTGCACCCCACCAACTACCTGGTGGACGGCGTCTGGACGCCGATGACCTCGCAGCAGGTCGGGGTCGACGTGCTGAACCCGGACGGCTCGGTGGGCCGGGTCACCAGGACCCTCTGGGCCACCCGCTACGGCCCGATCACCACCTCGGTCCAGGGCATCCCGCTGCCCTGGGTCGTGAGCGCGCACGCGGTGCGGGACGCCAACATGGACAACCTGCGGGCGCTGAACACCTGGTTCCACCTCGACCAGGCCAAGGACGTCAACGAGGTGGTGAACGTCCTGGAGACCACCGAGGGCGTCCCCTTCTTCAACACCGTCGCCTCGGACCGCAAGGGCAACGCGCTCTACGCGGACATCCAGGCCACCCCGAACATCACCGACGCCCACGCGCAGTCCTGCCTCACCCTGACCGGCCAGATCCTGTTCAACCAGTCGCTGCGGCAGCCCAACGTGCCACCGGTGTCGATCTTCGACGGCAAACGCAGCGAGTGCGACTGGCCGAACGACCCGAACGCCGTCGCGCCGGGGCTGATGGACCCGCACCGGCAACCGCGGCTGATCCGCTCCGACTTCGTGGGCAACGCCAACGACAGCGCCTGGCTGGCCAACCCCGAGCAGCCGCTGTCCTTCCCCCGGGTGATGGGCGACAGCGCGGCACCCCGGACGCTGCGCACCCAGCAACTGATCCTCACCGCCCAGAACCGGATCAACGGCACCGACGGCCTGCCGGGCCGGGGCTTCACCCCGGAGACCATGCGGCAACTGCTGTTCTCCGACCACAGCAGGGCGGCCGACCTGGCCCTCAACGCCACCGTGAGCGCCTGCCAGGGCGCGCCGTTCGGGCTCGTGCTGGTGGACGGCAACCTGGTCAACATCAGCGAGGCGTGTCCGATCCTGGCCGCCTGGAACCACGACTTCACGCCGGACAGCCGGGGTTCCTGGCTGTTCGAGAACGTCTGGTTCCTCCTGGGCGGCGGGCAGGCGATCGAGAAGCTGCCCTGGCGGGTGCCCTTCGACCCCAAGGACCCGGTGCACACGCCCAATTCGCTGGACGCCGGCAACGACGTCGTCCGCAACTCGGTCGCCCGGGCCGTGCTCTCCCTGCGCAACGCCGGCATCGCGCTGGACGCGCGGCTGTCGGACGTCCAGAAGGTCACCCGCAACGGCGAGCAGATCCCGGTCCCCGGCGCGATCCACGAAACGGGCGTGCTGAACGTGGTCACGCCCGGCACGGTCGACGGCAAGTTCGACATCACCTTCGGTTCCAGCTTCATCCAGGAGACCCGGTTCACCGCCGACGGGCCGCCGCAGGCCTCCTCGGTGCTGGCCTACTCCCAGTCCGCCAACCCGAACTCGCCGCACTACGCCGACCAGACCAAGCTGTTCTCGACCGGCCAGTGGGCGCCCGAGCGCTACACCGAGGAGCAGATCGCGGCCTCACCGGCCCTGGAGGTCAAGGTCCTTGACTGAGCCCCCGGCCGAGACCGCGCCGCACCCGACCACACCCACGAGGGGGACCACCATGACGAGGACACCGCACCGCCGGCGAAGGCTGGTGGCCCTGCTGGCCGCCGTCGCCGGCATCCTCGGGACGGCCACCACGGCCGCCCCGGCCGCTCCTGCCCAGGCCACCGCTCCGGCCCGGGCCACCGCCGCCGTCGGCACCGGGCTACCGCCGCGGATGACGGACGGGTACGGCCTGACCCAGGTCGACACGAGTGTGGGCGGCCCCACCAACTTCTACCTCACCGTCACCACCCCCGAGGTCACCGGCAAGCACCACATCAAGATCATCCTGCCGAGCGGCTACGGCGACGACCCGACCCGGCGCTACCCGGTGCTGTACTTCCTGCACGGTTCGCCCGACGACCCGATCCAGCAGAACTACCCGGCCCTGACCACGTCCAACGCGATGATCACCGTCATCCCGGACGGCGGCGCCCGCGGCTGGTACGCGAACTGGCTCAACCAGAACACCCAGCTCGGCGCCCAGAACTGGGAGAACTTCCACCTCAACCAGGTGATCCCGTTCATCGACGCCAACCTGCGCACCGTCGCCACCAAGAAGGGCCGCGCCGTCGCCGGGGTCTCCATGGGCGGGTTCGGCGCCCTCCACTACGCCCAGGACCGCCCCGACCTGTTCAGCCAGACCGCGTCCCTGTCCGGGGACATCGACCTGTCGGCCGACTCCATGGACCTGCGACTGGCCGTCGTCGCCTCCCTCATCGACGCCCAGGGCGCGCTCTGCGGCTCGGCCACCGGGTCCTGCGGTGACCCGAACAACGACCCCTACAAGCCGGGCGTGGACAGCGACGCCCTGTTCGGCACCCCCTACCCGGTGTTCAACGCGGACTGGCGGTGGAACGCGGCCGACCCCTCCCAGCACATGGACCGGCTCGCCGGCGTCGGGGTCTCCATCTACGTCGGCAACGGACACGGCTCGCCCACCGACCTGGAGTTCTGGCTCGAAGGCGCGTCCAAGCACGTCAAGGAGCACATGGACGCCCTGGGCATGCCCTACTACTACGTCGACTACGGCGACGGCTCCGCCTGGGGGAGCCAGTGCAACGGCGGCCACAACGCCTACTGCTGGGAACAGGACCTCCGGGACCTGATCCCCCGGCTGGAGCGGGCCTTCGCCTCCTGAGCCTTCCTGAGCCTTCCTGACCGTGCCGGCCGTGCCGGGTGGTGCGGTGACGGGCCCCCACCGGGAACCTCCCCGGTGGGGGCCCTCGCCGTACCGTTCGCCGGGCGGGCTCAGGCCCCGCGCAGGATCAGCCGCTGCGTCCGCCGCAGCACGGGGCTCGGCGGGACCCCCAGCTCGTCGGCGAGCCTGCGGCGGGTGCGGTCGAACACGGCCAGCGCGTCCGCCTGGCGCCCGCCGCGGAACAGCGCACCCATCAGCATCGCCGCCACCGGCTCGTTCAGCGGGTGCTCCCCGGACAGCGCCATCAGCTCCGCGATCGCCCCGGCGTACTGCCCCAGCCGGAGCCGCCACTCCGAACGCCGCTGGGCGACGGTGATCCGACGCTCGGTCAGCCGCAGCCGCTCCAGTTCGGCGAGCGGGCCCGGCAGCCCGGCCAGCGGCTCCCCGCGGAACAGGTCCAGCGCCCGGGAACAGAGCCGGACCGCCTCCGACAGGTCGCCCGCCCGGTGGGCCGCCCCGGCGGCGGTGACCAGCTCCTCCATCCGGGCCAGGTCCACCTCGGTCGCCCCGGCGACCAGGCGGTAGCCGTACCGGTCGTGCTCGATCACCGAGCCCGGACAGTCCCCGAGGCGCAGGGCCTTGCGCAGCCGGTACACATGGACCGGCACCACATTGGTGACCGGCGGCTCCGACCCCCACACGCCGTCCAGCAGCTCCTGCTGGCTGACGGTCCGTCCCCGGTGCAGCGCCAGCGCCGCCAGCACGGCCTGCTGACGCAGGTGCCCCAGGTCCAGGTCCCTCCCGCCGTGCTGCGCCCGGAGCGGGCCGAGCACCGAGATCCGCACCTTCGCGGCGGCCGTCCGGACCGTGGCGCCGTTGGGCACCGACGCCGACCCGGGTGCCGAAGCCGAAGCCGAAGCCGACCCCGGCGTACGGGGGCCGCGGCCGGGCGCCACCAGTCCGCAGTCGAAGGCGTGCACGATGGCGGCGGCCCGGTCGCGCAGCCCGAGCTTCCCGAGGACCCGCGCCAGGGCTCCGGCCACCGCCTCCTCGGTGAGGGCGAGGGCGGCCGCGATCTCGTCGTCTCTCAGACCGCAGCCGACCGCCCGGAGCACCGCGCGCTCCTGGTCCCCGAGTTCGGCGCTGCTCGGCCGGGTGGTGATGGCGGTCGTCGACATCGCTGCTCCCTGCACTCCGCGCCGCCCGGTCCGGCCGGCGCCGTCGACAAGGTAGTGGCGGCCCCGCCGGGCCCGGAATCCGGAACGATCCGGAGTGGCACGCGGGACGCCCCCCGGTGCGCCGCGGCGCTCAGGGGCAGTCGACGAGGGCCGGGCGGTCCTTGGTGCGGACGGCCGGGAGCCAGGCGGCGGCGGTGTCGGGGAGGTGGACCCGGTACCAGAGGGTGGAGGTGCGGTCCTCCTCGTCCACGATCGGCAGGCCGGTGGTGAGCCGGCAGTCGGCGTCGAGGGTGTCGCCGTGCCAGACCCGGGTGGGCACCACGTTGTCGGCCGTGTACGGGCGGTGCGGGTCGACGGCCAGGCCCAGGCTGCACGCGGGGTCGCGGTCGGCGCGGTCCTGGCAGCTGCGCTCGGCGTTGAAGACCCGGATCCGGCCGGGGTGCCCGGGCGACTCGGCGCGCGGCCAGAGCGCCGCGGCGGAACCGGCGGCCGTCGCGGCGGCGACCAGCGCGAGCAGGGCCAGGCGCAGCCGCGGGCGGCTGCGGCGGCGCGGCCGCCGTCCGGACCGGTGGTCACGGATCCGGGCCAGCAGGCTCTCCGCGGTGTGCGGGGCGCGGGCGGCGTGGCTCGGGGCGAGGCAGTCGGCGGCCAGCTCGCGCCAGAACGGCGGGACGTCGGAGGCCAGGCGCAGCGCGGCGCGGCCCTCGGCGTACTGCTGGGCGGCGGCGCTGCGCGCGGTCGGGGTGGCGCCGGGGAAGGGCGGGACGCCCGCGGCGAACACCTCGTGGATCACGATGCCCAGCGCCCAGATGTCGGCGGTGGTCCGGATCTTGACGCCCTGCTCGCCGAGCGGCTCCTTCCACCGCTCCGGCGGGAGGTAGTCGGGGGTGCCCATCGGGGCGCAGTGGCCGTGGGTGCCGGTGAGTTCGATGGCGAGGCCGAAGTCGGAGAGGCGGACCTCGCCGTCCCGGCCGATCAGGACGTTCTCGGGCTTGAGGTCGGTGTGCACCCAGCCGGAGCGGTGCAGGTGGGCCAGGCCCTCGCAGATGCCGGCCACGATCCGGCCGCCCCGGTCCTCGTCGACGCCGGTGGCGAGCAGTTCGCGCAGGGTGCAGCGGGCGCGCTCCATGACCAGGACGATCGCGCCGTCCAGCGCGGGGTGGTCGGGGGCGGCCAGGGTGAGGGTGTCGAGCAGCGGGACCAGCCGGGGGTGCGGCGCCGTCCGGGCCAACTCGACCTCGCGGCGGGCGGCTTCGGCGACGCTGCGGGCCTGGCGGGGGGCGAGCCCGGCGGTCGGCAGCACCTTGAGTGCGACCGTGCCGTCCGCGTCCCCTCCGTCCCCTCCCTCGGTGCCGCCCGTCCCGCTCCGGCGCGCGGCGTAGACGGTCGCCCAGCCGCCCTCGCCGATGAGCCCCGTCACGGTCCACTCGCCGACCCGGTGGCCGGGTGGCAGCAGGTCCTCGCCGTCCCCGTAGAAGGCCGGATCGTGCATGCTCGCTGCCCTCCCTACCGTTCCCTAGCCCTACCGTCCGGGCCCGGCGTCTCGGGGCGCGGCAGCAGCGCGAGGTGCTCCTCGCGGACGATGCCGAACTTCAACGCCAGCCCGACGACGGCCTCGCGCTTGCCGCTGCGGCGGTCCGGGCGCCCCGCGCCGTCGGGCAGCTCGACGCGGAGCTTCTCGTCGGCGAGGTAGTCGAGGTGGGAGCTGACCGCACGCGCGGTCAGCCGGGCGCAGGCGGGGTGGCTGCGCAGCCGCGCGACCACCTGGGGGGTGGTGGGCACGGCGGCGGGGGAGAGGTCGCGCAGCCACGGCTCGCAGAGCGCGACCAGCACCAGGAAGTAGGTGGCCGTCTCGTCCAGCGAGTACGCCGTCATGGTGCGGCTCTCCCAGGAGCCGCCGCGGGCGTGCGGGTCGAGGTAGACGTGGTCGGGCGCGAACACCTGGAAGGACAGCGGGGTTTCGCGCCGCGAGGGCAGCACCACCCGGGCGAACTCGAAGGGGATCGGCGCGCCGATCCGGCGCGGCGGCACCCGGAGGTACTCGCCGGCGCCCTCCGGGTTCTCCACCAGGTAGGCGTGGGTGTTGCTGAGGTTGCTCAACTGCCAGTGGTCGTCCGTCGCGTGGATCTCCCCGGCCAGCCGGGACACCGACTCGTCGCCGAGCCGGAGCTCCACCGGCGTACCGGCCGAGCCCCGCCCGAAGCGCGCCCGCTCCCCGGGCCCGAGCCGCAGCGTCACCGCTTCGTCGCCGTTCCCCTCCGGCAGGTGGACGAGAATCCCGCTCACCGTTCCCCCGTCCCGCGCACTGCTGTCCTGTGCCGCACCCCGACCGTTGCCCTGACGGACGGAACGTTACCTCCTTGAGCATGACAATAAACAGAATGGTGGTGCAGGCCACGTGACGGCGCGGACCGGCAGGCCGTGCCTGCCGATCCGCGCCGCCGGGGACTGCCGGGGGTGTCAGCCCACGGCGGGGCCGGCGGTGGTGTTGAGCCAGGCCCAGTCGGACC